>NZ_DCKA01000009.1:0-327 GCF_002320215.1 Alistipes sp. UBA1686 | reverse complement strand
CCGACATCGAGGTGCCAAACCGCCGCGTCGATATGAGCTCTTGGCGGCGATCAGCCTGTTATCCCCGGAGTACCTTTTATCCTTTGAGCGATGGCCAGTCCACGCAGAACCACCGGATCACTATACCCTGCTTTCGCACCTGATCGACTTGTTGGTCTCACAGTCAAGCACCCTTATGCTATTGCACTCTACGCACGGTTACCATTCGTGCTGAGGGTACCTTGGGAAGCCTCCGTTACTCTTTTGGAGGCGACCACCCCAGTCAAACTACCCACCGAACAGTGTCCTCGCATACACGAGTTAGAACTCAAATAATCAAAGGGCCGT
>NZ_DCKA01000019.1:0-63677 GCF_002320215.1 Alistipes sp. UBA1686 | reverse complement strand
AAAACGCTGAAATTCGCACAGTTGCTAAATCGTTACCTCTATTTCTCAAATAATTCGCTAAAAGTTTATTTCTCAATCGGTTTAGTCAAACCGAGAAAAATCTAAAATAAATTGATGAAACTTATATCACTCTTAAATCGACTTTTACAATAACATTCTGTCATATAAACCGGATAGAGATGATTTGCCCATCGAGCATCATTGCCATAACAAACTGGATTGCGTTCATTTATGATGTTCGCAGTAATCATATCGATCTCATCGGATTCCAGTCCATTTTCTGCCTCTTTACCAGTCATAAGCATTTTTTCAATTTTTAAGATGCCAGAATATGGTGTTGCAGTGTATTTACGTTCGCGAATCCTGACGTACCAAATAGCAAAATTCACATTACCCCATTCTTCTCCCGGCTTCCACATAAAAGCAGGTGTCCGATGGAATAACGGCAGTTTTGCAATCTGTCCTGCACTACTCTGGTTCTTATTGTCCTTCATCAAATTGGGATTAAATCGTTTTGACACTCCTACAACATGCCGGTAGTTATTACGAATACGCGCCAATTCTTTATAATCTCCTGTCTTCATCGGTTTATATTGTATCGAGCCATCTTTGATGAGATAGCGATCGTGTGTCAGCAAATGTTTGCTCATCATTTCTGCTACAATCCGCTTCTCGCATTCTATCATCTCATCTTGGATACGAGCGATGCCTTTGTTCTCAAGAGTTTCATTACCTTCAATCTTCGTTAAATAGTAAAGTACCTTCCCAAACTTATTTCCGGAGCCTTTAATAAAAGGTAATTCGTTTAGTTTGTTGCATAGATTATTAAAATACACTCCGTTATCAATGCCTTCATCGTTAGCTGTTATCGGTAAACAGACCACCGGATATGCTTCCTCGAAAACTTTACCGAAACTTCGGAATGTATTATCATCATTCATCTCTCTGCCACAGCAGGAAACGGAAATCTGTCCACTGACAATTGGAAAAACCTTTTTATCGTACTGTATGTCATCCACCTTATAGACCCGGCGCGAACCATCAAGAAAGTATTTGAATAATGGAGGCATAGACATCATCTTTTCAGCCAAGGGGCACATGTCTCTCATATGAGGGTCATGTATACTCTCTGCAAATTCTTTCAGATTGATATATGAGTCTTCTTTCGCCTCGTACTCGATATTCGGGGGCAACATATTGTCATAACAATACTTGAACGACGCAAAGCATTCGCCTTGCGTTTCCTTCGCTATATAATCTAACAGCTTACCCATAACTCAATGCGTTATTGTTAAAATCACAAAAACATCGTCATATATACGGGGATATAGTCAATTCCTTGCTCGCGTTTCAGGTCTTTGGTGTAGATAACATACTTGTTCTGCACGCGGTCGGAGAACTTATCACAGAAAACATCCAACGAGGTATGCGATTTATAGCCGGATGACTTCACTTCAATCGGCGATATTTTATGCTCGTCTGCTATCAAGAAATCTATTTCATAGTATTTCTTTCCATCCGGGGTCGGTATCGTATGATAAAACAACTGCTTGCCGGCAGACCTCAACATCTGGGCTATAACATTCTCATAGACATAGCCTAAATTAGCGCTGAGTTTGTCGTTCAGCAGTTTTTCATAAATAATGTTATCCGTAAAGTCCTTGTCCTTGAAAGCCAGTGTTACAAACATTCCGGTATCGGATGCATATATCTTAAAGCGTTCATTATCCATCGTAAGAGCCAATCCGACATTCGGGTCATTGGAATGATATGCAACATTTGCAGACATGAAATTATTCATCATTTTAACGATGCCTGCAACTCGCTCTGCTCTTTCGCCGGGTATAGCCGATGCTATTTGATACCGCGAAGCATTCTTACTTAATTGTGCAGGTATTGCATCGTACAATGCCGTAGCTCTGCCCGTATTATCCAACTTCCAAAAATCCTCCTCGTACAGCGAAACAATATCCCGCTTTACTAAATCTACTGCTCCAAGATTGTTCGTCTTGATATACTCTGCTACTGCTTTCGGCATACCTCCGACCAACATATACAAGCGGAAATCGCGCATCATTCTACGATGAACGGCATCGCCTAACGGTATTCGTTTTTCAAATGCCGTGCGCAGCAACGGTATCGTGGCGGTATCGCCTAACGCCCATCGAAATTCTTCATAGTCCATCGGAAACATATCGACCCGCGTCTCCTCGCTCGGCAGCAGGATATCCTGACTGCTTTTGTGAACGGTAATGAGTGAGCCGGTTTCGATATAGTCGTATCGACGGTCTTTAACCAAATGTTTGATAGCCTGACGAGCCAAAGGAGCCTTTTGTATCTCATCGAATATGATTACCGACTTGCGTTCAATCAACTGCACCCGATAGATAAGTTGCAGCCGAAGAAATATATAGTTCAAGTCTGATATATCATTAAAAAGCTCCTGCACTTCTGCCGGTGCAATGGCAAAGTCGATGAGAATGTAGGACTCATACTCATTTCGAGCAAACTCTTCTGCAAGTGTGGACTTTCCGATTCGTCTTGCTCCTTGTATGAGAATTGCGGATTCTCCGTTCCGCTCCCTCTTCCATTTGAGCAATCGGTCGTACATCTTACGCTTGAACAATATAGTATCTTTCTCCATAGCCGTTGATATATAGCGCAAATATAGTGCTTTTGTTGGTATCCGCCAAATGTTTTGCGCATATTTTGTCAATTTGCGCTAAATGTTTCGCACCCATTCCGACAATCTCCGCTGTTTTTAACTTTGCAATAGCATATTCCATCAAATCGCCGCGTGTTTAGGATAAAATTATAGTGGCTATTCTTGATCCCCCAATAGCCACCTACGTCATAACAATACATAAATACATTTGAGTTATCGCATAATTCAGTTATCGTCATGCTTGTTTCAGCGTCAGTTGCCAAGCAATTATTTTAAAATATAAAACTCTTATTTACCCTACTATAATTGATTGAGGATGTTCGGTCGTCCCGACTGAAGAGATTTCCCCATTTCCATATTAACCACTCTCCGCCTTATACTGGTCGGATTTGAGATTGGCTAATGTCAACTGACACGCTTGTGATGATTCACATTTATCTTCCATTTGCAAAGTTGATCCAGCTTGCCTGCTGTACAGCCCGACAACAGTCGGGGGAGCCTAATACCCCAACAAACATTCGTTGTCGGGAGTGCTGCCATTCAATCTGCAAGCAGAGGCGGTGTAATTGTCCGATATTAGGCTGTCGGGATCTGGCAGAACAAATGAACAAAGGATATATTCGCAGCCGGAACAACAATCATTCATCATACGACGAAAATTTGAACGAGAAAAGGGAACAGAAAAAAGTTCACAGCGCGATTTTGAACCGACTAATAGCCGGCTATATTTAGGGCTATATATTCAGCTCGCAAAAAAGGTTTATTTTCTTTTTCTCCTATACGCCCCCGTAGTAAAGTAAACCGTTTTCCGAACCGCTCTCGATTCCGAATCAATCGAACAATCCGTTCACCAGATTCACCGCTTCGTCTTTCTTGCGGTTGATGATTTTGGCGTAAACCTGCGTCATCTTCACGTCCGTATGCCCGAGCAATTTCGAAGTCGTGTATAAATCTGCACCGAGAGTCAGCATCATCGTGGCGAACGTATGCCTCGCCGTGTGGAACGAAAACCGCTTGTCGATTCCCGCCGCTTTCGCCCATGGCTTGAGCAGGATGTTGATATGCGTTGTAGAGGGCAGGTCGAACACTGCATCCTCCGCCATCTTCTCGCCCCGCTCGGGCATCCACCGTAACGCTTCGGGCGAAAGCGGGAGGTAAATCGGCTCTTTGGTCTTCTGCATCACGACCTCCAACCGATACTGTCCATTATCCGCATAGACGTTGCCCCATTTCAAGCCGATTATATCGCTTATCCGCAGTCCGCAGAAGCAGGAGAACAGATAAGCCTGTTTTACCGCCTCGTTCTTCATCGGGGTGGCGATCAATGCCCGAAGCTCCTCGATAGTCATATACTCCCTTTTGCTTTCGGGACGGTGTATCTTGTCCGAATTGCCAATTTTCGTAAAGGGATTCAGTTTGATCACGTCGGCACGGACAGCAGCGTTCAATGCTCCGTTCAGCACCCGGTAATAGTTCTGTGCCGTGAATTTCGAGACGGGTTTTCCTTGCGGACGATATTCCGTCAGAAGGTAGTCGATATATCCCTGACAAAAGGTTTTGTCCACCTGCCCCATCGTTACCCGTTCGCCTGCATAGTCTTTCAGTATTTGGATGGCTACCTTGATTTGGTGTCCGTCCTTTTTGCCTCGTTTCTGCTGGTTCTCCATGTAAGTATTCATCCAATCCAGCAATGAAACTGTTTCCTGATTGTCGGCACGCTTGATTCCTGCTTCGCCGTTGGTCAGTTCGATGATGCGCCGAGACTTGATCGTATTGGCCGCCGTCATGGTCGCTGCATTCCGTTTGCGGGCATTATCGTCCGTTTCGGGGATGATGTACATCTTGAGATATTCATACGACCGCTTGCCGTTGCGGTATATGTCGAGATACAAACTTTTGCTGCCGTCGGCCAATTCTTTCATCCGAAGACGGATCGGCTCCTTGACTTTCGCGGGTTTCTTTATTCGGGGCATAATTTCTCTTTTTACTCGTTATTTCTGCCGCAAAGGTAGAAAGAATAATCCGAATAAAGGAACAAATAAGAAACAAAAATACGCCGAAAAAGAACCTAATAACTGCAAAGGATGCTAACAAGTGAAAATGCAATATCCGTTATAATATGCTGATATAACAGTGCTTTATCTTCATTTGATTGGTTCTTGTTTTCATTTCCGAATCTTACTTTATAAATGTAGGAAATTCGGACAAGGTAGAGAACGGCAGACATCTTCTCGCGTCATATCCATTTGTGGATATAGGCGTGGGGCTGTTGCTTATTTATACCTTGGGTTTCCTACGACCTGTTTGACTAAATAAGTTTTCGGCACCACGCTTTCTGTTTCATTAAATCCAAAAATTAATCGTCGCATAGGTGCAAGAGCGACAACCTAAACTTATTGCAACTATGAAAAAGTTGTTTCTTATTGTGGCCGCTATGTTTGTGGCTGTTTCTTTCTCGGCTTGTTCCGATGATAAGGATGAAGCGTCCATTGTCGGAGAATGGCAATTAACCCATTCTGTCGGTTACGTAATTGAGGCAGGAGAACAGTATGATTTCGACAAGACATTTCCCGACGATGGTTACTACACAGGGTACATTTTCAATGAAGATGGCAAGGGAACGTATTATGCAACATATACCAATTCCACCACTCCCGAAGAATCAACCCCTATTACCTACTCTATTTCGGGAAAGACGTTAACAATAACTGCATCGGGCGATACACAGACCTTTGAAATTAAAGAACTATCCTCTGCAAAACTCGTTTTATATGAGAATAATTTAGATGCAGAATATGTTGAAACAAACACCTATAAAAGGGTAAAGTAAAGTATTCGCATAATTAGGGACAGACTTGTGCAGACGGTCTATATTATACCGTTCTGCCCAAGTTTGTCCTTTTTTATATTACTTGCATATTTCATAAATTTTTTGTATATTTACATCATAATCAAACATTTAATAACAATATAAATTTTAGCTAAAATGAAAAGAAAAACACCAAGCATTAATTGAAAAACGGGCACAGAGACTATCGACGATGTTCAAATATCGTATATCTCCAAAGGGGTATCTTATGATAATATTTACGGCGTCTGTCTGTTCGTAGGACGTAGAACTGATGACCCCACACCACGAGAATTTCACTATATCTTTGAACTCGACATCGACCCTGCGAAAGATATGACCATCTGTTTTCAGAAACGAGGTCGTTATATGGCAGGATTCTCCTATCTGCTAAATCCAAAAGCCGTAGAGGAGGGTTGTTTCGCCATTGTATTGCCCAACATGGTAGATATTCCCAAGTCCAATTGTATGCTCAATCTCTTTGAAGCCCATATAAAGAGTGATACGGTCATATTCGACTATACGACAAAGGAGGGCAAACAGAATGTATTCAAATTCCCGCTGACTGGATTCAACGAGAAATATTTAGAGCAGTTTATATAAAAGATAAGAGGACAGACTTTGACAAGGGGTCTATAATTAGACCGTTTGACAATGTTTGTCCTTACTTTTTCAACTAATAACAAAGCAACATACACTCTCTTAAAAGGAGAGAGCAGGGGAAAATTTTCCCGCGCGTTTTTCTCCACGAGTTACGAGGACAGACTTTGCAGTTTTGCAAGGTTTGTCCTTTTTCTTTTTCAAACAGATGTCGGGGTCTATGAACATCTAAAAATCATCACAAATAACTAAAAACGAATCAATTATGACAAACCACAAGGGTAAAACACATTGAACAATGTAGAGCCATGCTCTTAATTAAATGACAATTAACAAATTACAATTCTATGTTATTCACTCGCAGTTGGCAAAAGGCTCTCCATAGGGTACACATTAAAGGGAAAATCAATCGCACTATCATTCGTAACTACCTGATATAACGATTGATGCCTCTTTAGCTCAGTTGGTAGAGCACGACACTCTTAATGTTGGGGTCCAGGGTTCGAGCCCCTGAGGGGGTACAAAGCAAAAGACTGATAATCAATGATTATCAGTCTTTTTGTTTTTGTGTTCCTGCCCTGTCGTCGGGCATTTTCGGGTGGAAAAGAGAGCGTTTTCGGGGAAATGTTTAACACTAAATCAGTCGGTTAAACTTGTTTGCGCAACAATGCAAACAAATGAATATCAGCATTAACGCCGTCTTTCGCAAAGACAGACTGAATAATCAAAACGCCGCGCCCGTTCACCTGCGTTTAACACAAAACCGAAAACTTAAACACATCAGCACGGGTGTAACACTCAACATTAACGAGTGGGATTTTGAAAATCAGCGTGTTAAGGGCCAAACTCCCGAATTGCAGGCGTTACAACTCCGCATTGACACCAAAATCGACGAACTCCGCCGCAAAATCAAACGCTTGGAAGCATTAGAGGTAGAGGTTACTCTCGACAATCTTTTGGAAACCAACGGGCGGAAAATAAACTGCACGGTCGGCGAATATCTGAAACAGACTATCGAACGGCTGGAAACACTCGGCAAATACGGCTCGGCATCCAAACACCGCTCTTTGTTATCCCGTTTGTCGCAATTTCGGTCGCTGAATATCTGATTTGACGAAATAGACCTTGCATATCTTCACGACTTTGAACTGTTCCTGCGTAAAGAGGGCAACACTAACAACAGCATAACAACATAAATTTTAGCTAAAATGAACAGAATACCAAAAACAGAATGACGGCAGAGCAGCGATGAACAGCGCATGATGATTTGAAAAATCGTTGCCGATGATAACTTTTACGGGATGTGCTTGGCTATATCACGCAAACCCGATGAATTTGCGCCCGCGATTTATGTATACATGCCTGACGATACAGATAGAGATATACAACTTTTCAGCGCAAAGGGCAGATAACAGTACAGATGCAATGTACATTGACTGAATCCAACGCAGAGATATTGCTCCTTATGCCGAATATCCTTGAATGGGGACACGATAAGATAAACCTATTCGAATTGCATATAAAAAGCGATACGGTTATTATCAACTATACGACAACAGAGGGGAAGCAAAGAGATTTTAAATTCCCGCTGGCTGGGTTTAAGGAGAAATATTTGGAACAATTTATATAAATTATCTATCTTTGCTCATACGATATGCCGAAACTTTATATCATAGCGGGTTGTAACGGTGCCGGAAAAACGACTGCATCCTACACCGTATTGGTTGCAAAGAGTTCGTCAATGCCGATGAAATTGCAAAAGGGCTGTCGCCGTTCAATCCCGAAAGTGTGGCAATCGAAGCAGGGCGACTGATGTTGCAACGTATGGATGACTTACTTGCCGAGGGCGCGGATTTTGCATTTGAAACGACGTTGGCAACTCCGTTCCTATGTGAAATTTATCGAACGGGCACACGCGAAAGGCTACTTTGTAACCCTACTTTATTTTTGGCTGCCGACTCCTGAACAAGCTATCGAGCGTGTTGCAACACGCGTAAGCGAGGGCGGCCATAATATCCCGTCGGATGTCATTCGCCGTCGTTATGCGAACGGGATTAGGAATCTTGTAACACTTTATACGCCGATTTGTAATTTCTGGACGATATACGACAATAGTTCGGCAGATGCAGAAATTAAAATCATCGCTTCGGGAGCGAAAAACACAACAATCAAAATAGAAGATACGTTATCCTACAAAACAATTGCAGACTATGAGCGAGATTGAAATAAAACAAATGCAGGAGAAAATCAATGCAGGGATTTTACTTGCCCGAAAGCGTCTGATTGAGAAAACAAAAAAAGAGGACGGCGAATTGGTGGTTGTGCGAGATGGAAAGGTCGTACGCATCAAAGCCAAAGACCTTAAATAATTCTGTCTAATTGAGAAATATATCCTCGGCCATACGGTCGGGGATTTTTTATATAGAAATCAAAGCTACTGAAAATTGCCGAAAACAGACGAACGGCGAGAGGGTGATTAATCTTTAAATCAGTCGGTTACGGACAAAAACTTCGTTTTTGTCCGCGAAGTAGACACAACACTCTCAATGTTGGGATTCAGGGTTCGAGCCCCTGAGGGGGGGGGCAGAAAAGCAGTTGAAAGATACTGCAACAAACAGAAAAAACCTTGGCTAAATCTTTCTTAATCTTTGATTGAGCACATGCACTTCTATGCCCGGTATCGATTCGATAAACCGGCTTCCCAACAACATGGAGGGCGTGTAATATCCGCCCGGGCCGGTATAATCCAGACAATATTGCGCGATCCGGATACCGACCGTGGCGGTCAGAGCGTAGACATTGGGGGTGGACATCGTCATTTCCAGCTTTTCGCCGTCCGGAGCCTCGGCCTCGCCCCAGAATTGTCCCCGCCCGGCCTCCAGCGCTTTGGCGTCAGGCCCTTTTTTCATCAGCCAGCCAGCCAGACGCTTCGTGATCTTCTGCCCGAACTGGGTATTCAGAATCCCTTTGACCGGGTTGGTCAATCGTATCATATAGATGCTCATTCTCGGCATAGCCATATAGACTGCGCCATCGGGAACTCCGGTAGATATTCCGGAGGTGAAAACATCCCCCCAGGGGATCGTCATTGCCCACTGGGGCTTATTCTGAAACGGGATTTTCCGCATCTGAAAGGCATTCGAAACGACTTTCAGCATACCGCCCTCGCGGATCAACCCGCCTTTGCCGAAACTCTCGATCATGGTGTTGACCGTGCCGATACTTGGATTGGTGCCGAACGAGAGAGCCAGATCGATGCGCGTGGCGACGGGCAGTTTCTCCTTAAGCATCGCCGCCAGACAGTCGGTTGGCACGATGTCGGTTCCGGCACCTGGCAAAATGAGGACGTTTTGCTGCCGCGCCTCTTCATCCAGCGCATGGCATTTCCGGAAGATGTCGATCTCGCCCGTAATGTCGAGGTAGTGGATCTGTTGCGCAAGACATGCTCGCGCCAGCGGCTCCGCCGTGGCGGAAAACGGCCCCGCACAGTTGAGTAGTACGCTTATATCCTGTAAATTGCTTCCGGTATTCCGTACACCGAAAGCCCGGCATTCGAGGCTCAGTTCCGTAGCGATAGGTTTCAGCTTTTCGGCATCTCGCCCGGCGATAATAGGGCGGAGCCTCTGTGCCACAGCCTCGCGCACCATCAGCTCTCCGGCATAGCCGTAGGCCCCGTAGATCATCAACTGGTTATTTTTCATCGGATCTCCCTTTTAGTCAGGTGATTCAATACGACTTTCGCCATTTCCTTGGAGCTGAGCGGATTCTGGCCAGTGATCAGGGTTCCGTCGACAACGACTTTCGAAGTCATCGGAATCCATGCTTTCCGGTAATCGGCACCCCGTTCTTTCAGCACCGCTTCGAGGTCGAAAGGAACAACCTTTTTGCGCCGGGCAAGGGTTTCCTCGAACCAGCTGAATCCGGTGATCTTTTTACCGGCTACCAGCAACTGCCCGTCAGACAGCCCAACGTTCAGCAATCCGCATACGCCGTGACAAATCGCCGACACGATTTTGCCGCTTTCAAAATGCGTTTTGAGAATTGCCTGCAGGACGGCATTGTCCGGGAAATCGTACATGCTACCATGTCCTCCAGCCAGATAAACACAGTCGAACCGTCGCCCCGCAACTTCATCGAGACTTTGGGCATGATGCAACAGCTCCCGAAATTCGGGGTCGTTCCAATATGCTTTGGACATCTTATCGAGGGTGAACGGCTTCAAACTCTCGGGATCGACCGGTATCTCACCGCCTTTCGGACTCGCGATCGTTATCTTGCAGCCCAGCCCTTTCGCTCGGTGATAGATGTGTGTCAGTTCGCTGAGCCATAATCCGGTGGGTAGAATTGCATTGGCATAGGCTCCGATTCCGGTCGCTACGATCAAAATTTTCGGCATAATCATGACGGTGTTTTTTTGATAGGTAATGCTGCAAAAATTACTCCGTATTGCTATTCGATCTTCTTCCAAATCACCGACCGTTTCGCCCACGCCGAAGAGCCTTTTATGGACATATCCGTAGAATTAAAGAATAGGCCTTCGGCCCAACATATTCCGCTGCCGTTTCACTTGGCGTATCTCGCGGAGCATTTCGTGAACCATTCGCCGGATTTCGATTATCACTGCACTGTTCTCGCTTTCGTTCATAACCGTCAGGATTACTGACTGCAAAGGTCGGATCGGTCTTTTGCTTCGCAGGATAGATACCGGCACGCATTTTAGGGTATGCGTGGCCCCAAAAGGCAATTCCGGTTATTCCCTGCCCTTGCGGTCAGGGCTGTCGGAACCTTTGCGGCCTGCCTTTTTCAGGGGAAGCCGCGGGAAAAGTTTTCTGAACCGCACTACGTAAGCCGCAACCCGGTTCCCCGCGACGATCAGGCTCACGGCGATGATAATCAACAGGATGCCGCAGCATATCCGCAGCGTGAGGGTCTCCCCGAAGATCATCACCCCGAAGAAGACGGCCGTGACGGGCTCCAGGGCGCCGAGGATTGCCGTCGGCGTCGAACCGATGTACTGGATGGCGCTGGTAGTACACAAAAACGAGATCGCCGTCGGGAAAACAGCCAGTGCGAGCAAGTTCCCCCACAGGTACCATTTATCGGGCACATGGACTGCCATGCCGAAGTCCAGCCGGACAACGTAAAGCAGCAACCCGAAAAGCAGGACGTAGAACGTCACCTTTAGCGTCGCAACGGATTTCAGCACCGGGCGGTTCACGCCGACGATATAAATTGCGTAGGACAAAGCCGAAACCATCACCAGAACCGTTCCCGTGATATTGAGCGTCGAACCATCGCTGCCTTTGAACAACAGCCCGATACCGGCCAATGCCAGCAAGATGCACAGCGCTGTCTGCGGAGAGAGTTTTTCCCGGAAGCCGAAAGCCATGATCAACGCCACGAAAATAGGATATACGAACAGTAGCGTCGAGGCGATACCGGCATCCATATAATTGTAGCTCAAGAACAAGGACAGCGACGAGAGGGCAACCAGCAAACCCAGGAGCACCAGCGGCACGATCTCACGGCGGTGCAGCTTGAAATCCCGGCCGCGCGCCTTGAGCATGGTACCCAACAACGGGATGGCAAAAAGGTACCGGAAGAACAATACCGAATCGGGATCCATCCCCGCCTTGTAGAGCGGAAGGGCAAAGAGCGGATTCATGCCGTACGTGGCGGCGGCAACAGCTCCCAGAAGGTAACCTTTGGCTTTTGTATTCATACGGTCGGATTTTGCGGCAAAAATAGCATTTATTTCGGCTGCAAATGCAGACCGGACAAAATTATCACGCAATCGTTAACCGGTAGCGCACACGTCCCGCACCGACACATCCCCTCCTACGGGTGAAGCTCCTGAATATTGCCGACCCTTCGATGCGAAACGATCCCTACCGGGGCAAGGCAGCCGGTACGACTTCCCTGCGGATCAAAGCCGCACGGACGAAATATTCGGGGATGCAGGCCTCGTCCAGCAGCCACTTGGGCGTGGCCGATTCGTCTTTCTTCCCCGACCAGTCGTTGTAAAACAACCCGGCGGCATCCCGTGCGTTCCGGCGCGCCCAATCCATCCAGCGGATGAATATATCCACGTATTTCGGATCGCCGTCGAGGTCGTAAAGCGCCTGGTAGCCCCGCAACAACACCAGATAGAACCACGGCAAATCACGGTTCGCGGCCGCGCCGTCCGGCGTCTCCGGCAAATAGAATTTCCGGGCTCCTTCGGCCAGCCGGCGGGCATTGTCCAGATAAACACGATCGCCGGTATACCCATACAACGCGACGGCACCCTGCAGCAGCAACCCCGTATTATAGGAATAGACCGCCTTGTCCAGACGCGCTTCGGGCTGCGTGAGCCAGGAGTTCCAGACTATATCCAGTTCCGGATCGTGCAGGTAGGCATCCATCCAGTCGTAGAAACGGCGCCCGGCAGTCAGGTAATAGGGGTCTCCCGTCGCCCCGTACAGGTTGAGTGCCAGCAGCATCGCCTTACCGTTGGCGCACCCCGGCTTCTGGTTCTCCACCCCTTCGAGCCACGATACGGCACCGTCGTGGTCGGGGCGCCAGCCGCTCAGGATGAAGGTCATCACCTGCTTGGCTTTTTCCAGGTGGGCGGGATTGCGGGTCACGCCGTAGGCCGCGACGTAGGCCAGGCCGACCAGCCCGTTGTCGTCGTAATAACGGTCGACCTTGCCCATCCTGACGGGATAAGCCTGATACCCGGCGGGCATCCGCCCGTCGTCGTAATACTGCTCGACAGCCATCACCATCGAATCGACATAGCAGCCGTATTTCACCGGATCGACTTCGGCCAGCGCAACCGCCGAGGTGAACACCCCGTCCATGGGCCACAGGAAGGAAACCTCCTGCGTGCTTTTCGCCCCGTCGTCGAAATAGTTTACATCGGGACGGTAGCTATTGGGGTAATATTCCGAAAACAGGCCGTATTCCGGCACCCGGTACATGTTCCACACCTTGCGGAACATCTCTTCGGCAAACGCATAATGCTCCCCCGGTACGGGAGCCACAGCCTCCTGGCGGCATCCAGACAGGCAACACGCAGCACCGAAGAATGCGGCAAAAAATACCTTTTTCATCTTATCGTTACATTTGAATCAGTCCCTGCCGGAACAACCTCCTCAGAATTCGAGCCGCACGACGACCGGGAAATGATCCGACGGCGTCCGCGCCTCATAGCTGTGCAACGACACCTCCTTGGGGAATGCTCCGGACTTGATCTCCTCGTCGCTGCGGGTGGTCTGCGAACGGTAGGTGTCCGTCAACACCCCGTAATCGTGCACACGCACCGAAGGCGACACGAAAATATGGTCGATACGGCTGTCGGTTTTCAGCGTGGGGTTGAAATTGTTGAACGTCCCGTTCGGGGCATAGCGTCTGGCCGCGGTTTCATACGAATCGGCCAATACCCCCGAGGCGGTGAAGGTCGTATAGATGGGGTTGTTCTGGTCGACGTTGAAATCGCCCGTGAGGATCACGAACTCCCTGGGGCCGCACATTTCGCGGATCTTCGCGACGACCAGTTTGGCGCTCTCCTCGCGCGCCCGGACACCGACGTGATCCATATGCAGGTTGAAGAACCAGAACCGGCGCCTGGTCTGCCTGTCCAGGAAATGCCCCCATGTACAGATGCGGGGCAGCGCGGCATCCCACCCCTTGTTGGGACGGCCGGTAACTTCCGAGAGCCAGAAATGGCCTTCGTCCAGCAACCGGAAACGCTCCTTTTTATAGAATATGGGGGAATATTCGCCTTTGGCCTTGCCGTCGTCGCGCCCCACGCCGATATAGGCATAGTCGGGAAGCTGCGCCAGCATATCGTGCAACTGCCCGTCGAGCACCTCCTGGCTGCCGAAAATATCGAACCCCTGGAATTCGATCAGCCCGCATACCCAGGGGCAGCGGCGTTCCCAACCGTTGCCTCGTTCGGCGTCGCCTTTATTGGCGTTACGGATATTGTAGGTGGCTACGGTCAGTTCCTGCGCAACGGCAGGGAGCAGCAGCACGGCGAACAGGGCGAGGGTCAGCAATCTTTTCATAGTAATGTTTTCGGGTTAACGGAATAATTATTTCGGGATACAAAGATATAAAAACGGGACTGGAATTCCTCAGTCCGGATCGCGGGTATAGCGATCCGGCAGGGAGAGGATGCCGTCGATCCGGTATCCGTCCTCCCCGTGCCTGAGCAGCAATTCGGCTTTCCGGTATTTCCGGTTGAAATTATCCCACAGCAAGATCCGGTAAACATCCGTCCGAACGGAATCCTTTTCGATACGGAGATTTTCCAGCACACTTTCATCGCAGTCCTGCGCCTCCAGGAACGGATCGTAATCCAGCTCCATTTCCGCATACATCCGCTGCAACCGGCCGAACAACCGCGGGGTCAGGTATCGCCGCAGGATCGCCAGGCCTTCTTCATTATCACCATTCCGCAACCACGCGGCTATGTATTCCGCGTAAAACCGCCGCAGCATCCCCAGGGCGGAATCCGGCATGTTTTCCCCCGCATGCACGCCGTGCACCTTGTCCGCGGAATATCCCGTCCGGACAGCATTGCCGGCCCGTATCATCCCCGCAGGGCAAGGCGGACGGACGGATTCCCGGCTGCTGCTCCTGGCGCTTATTTTCGCGCCGACAGCCAACAGAGCCACCGTGGCTAAGAACATCATTATCTTGATTTTCATAATATTACGATTTAATTCCGGAATACGGCGCCCGGTGCCGCGCGGCTACCCCACATCGAATTCCCTGTGGCCGGGCACTACCGTGCGTAAAGGTAATAAAAACACCCGGAAAACAGCAAGGTTGACAGCCGGAAAAACAGCCGGCAGGCACAAAGGCCCGGATATTCGCGCCCGCAACACAAAAAATCGCACCAGACATGCATACTTTCAGGCCGCAGGCCGCATCGTTCGGTTATTTTTACTATCTTTGCTGGGCTAAATACCGGTACCGAATGCAACCAGTGAACCGAACCTCCGACCCCCAGGGGCAGCCAGTCAGCACGAACCTGTCTGCAACCGGATTCCGGGAGCCGGGGTTCTGCAACCAGGTGCAACTGCAGGATTGGGGAAGGGCTCGCACCGCATGAACCGCACGCACCGCATGGCCGATTCCTGCGCAGAAAAATGCTGAAACCAACAAATAAATAGCAACCATGTACAGATACGACAACCGGGTGGTCATCACTCTCGATGCCGGAGGTACGAACCTCGTGTTCGGAGCCATGCAGGCCAACAAATTCATCGTCGAACCCATCACCATGCCGTCGAATGCGGACGACCTCGACAAATGCCTGGCAACGATGGTCGAAGGCTTCCAGGCCGTGATCGACAAACTGGAGGCCAAACCCGTCGCCATCAGCTTCGCATTCCCGGGCCCGGCCGATTATCCCAACGGCATCATCGGCGGTTACCTGCCCAATTTCCCCTCGTTCCGCGAAGGCGTGGCGCTGGGGCCCTTCCTCGAATACAAATTCGGCATTCCGGTATTCATCAACAACGACGGCGACCTGTTCGCCTATGGCGAAGCACTGGGCGGCGCCCTGCCCGAGGTAAACGCCAAGCTCGAAGCCCTGGGCTGCCCGAAACGCTACAAAAACCTGGTGGGCTACACCTTCGGCACGGGCTTCGGCATCGGTGTGGTGGTCAACAATCAACTCAACCGCGGCGACAACTCGTGTGTCGAGACCTTCTGCCTCAAACACAAGAAGATGCCCGACATCATCGTCGAGGACGGCGTGGCGGTACGCGCCATCAAGCGGGTCTACGGCGAGGTCTCGGGCGACGTTAAACACGCGTTCGAGCCGAAGGACATCTGCGAGATCGCCGACGGCAAGCGTCCCGGCGATGTCGAAGCAGCCAAACAGGCCTTCGCCGAGTTGGGCGAGATCGCCGGCGACGCCATGGCAACGGCCGTAACGTTGGTGGACGGGCTCATCGTCATCGGCGGCGGCATCACCGCAGCCCGCAAGTACATCATGCCCAGTCTGCTGAAAGAACTGCGCGGCAAGATGCACACCATCACGGGCGAGGAGTTGAACCGCGTGCAGATGAAGGTCTACGACCTGGACAACGAGGAAGAATTCAAGGAGTTCGCCAAGGGCGACCAGCGTGCGCTGAAGGTTTACGGCACGGATCGTTACGTGGCATACGACCCCCAGAAACGCATCGGCGTCATGATCTCGAAACTCGGCGCGAGCAACGCCATCTCGGTGGGTGCCTACGCATTCGCCCTGAGCCAGCTCGACGCACAGAAACAACAATAATTCTTTACAGCATCAGGGAATAAAAAATTATGTATAAGTTCCAACCCATTCTCAAATCGACAATCTGGGGCGGCGAAAAGATCGTCCCCTACAAGCACATCGCCTCCGACCAGAAGCAGGTCGGCGAAAGCTGGGAACTTTCGGGCGTCAAGGGTAACGAATCGGTCGTAGCGGGAGGCCCCGAGGCGGGCACCACCCTGCCCGGGCTGATCGCACGCCACGGCGCGGCATTGCTCGGCAAGGCCAATGCAGCACGCTTCGGGCAGGAGTTCCCGCTGCTGATCAAGTTCATCGACGCACGGCAGGATCTCTCGATCCAGGTGCACCCGAACGACGCACTGGCATGGGAGCGCCACAAATCGAAAGGCAAGACCGAGATGTGGTACGTCGTGGACGCCGACAAAGGCGCACGCCTGCGCTCGGGATTCGCCAAGCAGGTGACGCCTGCCCAGTACGAAGCCAGCGTCGCGGACAACACCATCACCGACCTGCTCGCCGAATATGAAATACACCCCGGCGACCTCTTTTTCCTGCCGGCCGGACGCGTTCACAGCATCGGAGCCGGGGCGTTTATCGCCGAGATACAGCAGACCTCGGACATCACCTACCGCATCTACGATTTCAACCGCAAGGATGCCGACGGCAACACCCGCGAGCTGCACACCGAACTGGCGAAGGGCGCCATCGACTACACCGTACTGCCCGATTACCGGACGCATTACCAGAAGGCGCAGGATCGCGAAGTGGAACTGGTGTCGTGCCCCTATTTCACCACCTCGCTCTACGACCTGACCGAAGCGCAGACCATCGACTATTCGGCATTGGATTCGTTCGTCGTCGTGATCTGCGTCGAAGGCAAGGGAACACTCTGCGACGACTCGGGCAACGAAATGCCGATCCACCAGGGAGAGACCGTGCTGCTCCCCGCCACGGTAAAATCGCTCCGCGTGATTCCAGGGGGAAACCTGAAAATGCTGACCAGCTACATCAAATAAACAGGCAACACCCGTCGTCGAAAAATCCCCGGCAGCCGATAATTGCCGGGGATTTTATTTTCGGTCAAGCGGCATAGTTGTAAATTCAATGAGTAACAAAACATCCGATCGTAAAAATACTTACCAAAAACCTCATCAAAAGAAAAAAGTTTTATTTTTACGCGATTCCGTTGCAGGACTGCGTTCTTTTTAGTACCTTTGGGGTGTGCAACCGTAATAGCGCGGAAACAGCAGAAAATCGTACGCCATGAAGGAGAATTTAAGAGAGATCGCATCGCATTTCGCCTTGGAAGGCCCCGTCACGGCCATCGACTCACTGGGCGAAGGATTCATCAACGACACATTCATCGTCCGCACCGAAGCAGATGCCCCCGACTACATCCTCCAACGCAAGAACAAGGCCGTTTTCCCCGACGTGCCGGCCATGATGGACAACATCCGCCGGGTCACGGAACACATCCGCCGCGGCGTCATTGCGGCCGGAGGCGACCCGCGGCGCGAGGTGATGACCGTCGTCCCGGCAAAGGACGGGCACCTGTACCACGTCGACGCGGAAGGCGAATACTGGGCCGCGACGGTCTTCATCGACGACACGATAGCTTACAACAAGGCCGACTCCCCGGAGCTGGCCCGCAAGGGCGGCGAAGGCATCGGGAAATTCCAGTCCCAGCTGGACGATTTCACCGAACCGCTGGCGGAGACGATCAAAGGGTTCCATAACATCCGCCACCGTTTCGGACAATGGGACGCCGCCCTGGCCCGCGATGCCGCAGGGCGCAGAATACACCTCGCGGAGGAGATCGGCTGGATCGAGTCGCGGCGCGCCGAGATGCTCTCTTTCTGGTCGAAGGTCGAGGACGGTACGATCCCTACGCGCGTGACGCACAACGACACGAAGATCAACAACATCCTGTTCGACAAACAGGGCGAGGTGCTCTGCGCCATCGACCTCGACACGGTGATGGCCTCCACGTCGCTCAACGATTTCGGCGACGCGATCCGCTCTTACGCCAACACGGGCGACGAGGACGACCGCGACCTGTCGCGCGTCGGCATTTCGCCCGAAATGTTCAGCGCCTACACCGACGGATACCTCTCGCAACGTGCGGCGCAGCTCACCGAAACGGAAATCGGCCACCTGGCTTTCTCGGCACGGTATATCACGTTCGAACAGGTATTGCGCTTCCTGATGGACTACATCGACGGCGACACCTATTACAAGATAAAATACCCCGACCACAACCTCGTACGCACCCACGCCCAATACCGCCTGCTGCAAAGCATGGAGGAACACTACGGCCAAATGTGCCGCATCGTGGCCGGGATCGCGGAGCACTACCGCAACGCATAAACCTGCAAAGACGATGCAGCAAGAGAAGAAGGGGGAAAGGATCATGGAGATACGGAAAATAACAGGCATCGTCCCGGCCGACAAACGGGCCGTCGAGACCGCTTTCGGCAGCATCGAACCGCAGCCGGTAGCTTGCTGCAACTGGCCGGAGCAATATCCCTACGCACCCGAGGTTTCGTTCCGCATGTTCCACACGGGCGCCTATCTGATGCTGCGCTTCGACGTCAGGGAACAATGGACGATGGCCCGCGTCACGGAGGATAACGGGGAAGTTTGGACTGATTCGTGCGTGGAGTTCTTCATCGCCCCCGACGACAGCGGCTACTACTACAATTTCGAATGCACCTGCATCGGGCGTCTGCTCGCGGGGTTCCGCAGAGAGCGCGAACACGCCACGCATGCCACGCCCCGGGTCATGGAAAGCATCCTGCGCAACCCGAGCCTCGGGCCGCGCCCCTTCCCCGAACACGAGGGCGACAACCGCTGGTCGGTAGTGCTGGCCATCCCGCCGCAGGCGTTGTTCATGCACTCGCTGACGGACTGGAGCGGACTGAAGGCGAAGGTGAACCTCTACAAATGCGGGGACAAACTCTCGCAGCCCCATTTCCTGTCGTGGAAGCCGATCGCGGCTCCGAAGCCCGACTTCCACCTGCCGGAATTTTTCGAACAAATTAAATTTTCAAAGATATGAACAACAAATATTCACTTCCCAAAGACGGGGGCCTGATCGAAGTATCGGCTCCGCGCGACATCATCCACCGTTACGAAAAGATCCACACGACGGTTTATGAAAACGAGTACCTGGGCGTGCAATACGTCGCCGACACCATCGTGAAGGCAATCCGCACGTATAACGAAATCCACTGCTCGAACGAGGTTTACGAGGAGTCGCAGCCGTTCGTGCTGGGGCTCACGACCGGGCGCACCCCGCTCGGGCTGTACCGCGAACTGGTCAAACGCCACGAGGAGGGGATCGTCAGCTTCCGCAACGTGGCGGTATTCAGCCTCGACGAGTTCTACCCGATCCGCTCGACCGAACAGCAGAGCCGCAATTTCCGCATCCACGAGGATTTCCTCAACCATATCGACATCCTGCCCGAAAATATCCACATCCCCGACGGCACGGTACCCGAAGCCAGGATTTCCGAATACTGCGCATCGTACGACCACTCGGTGCGCAAGATCGACCTGATGATCATCGGCGTCGGCGAGGACGGGCAGATCGGCTTCAACGAACCGGGATCGTATGCCAAATCGCGCACGCGGCTGGTTCAGCTGACCCACAACACGCGCAAAATCCAGTCCGGGGCGTTCTTCGGCCTGGAAAACACGCCGAAGATGGCCATCACGATGGGTATCGACACGATCATGCGCGCCGAGAAGATCATCCTGATGGCGTGGGGCGAGGAGAAAGCCAAGATCGTCCAGAAGGTCGTCGAAGGCGAAGTCACCAGCCAGGTGCCTGCCTCGAACCTGCAGATGCACCCCAATATCGAGGTGGTGATCGACGAAAATGCCGCGCAGATGCTTACGCGCGAGCAGACACCGTGGCTGGTAGGCCCCTGCAAATGGACGCCCAAGTTCACCCGCAAGGCCGTAGTATGGCTGTGCGGCGTGGTACAGAAGCCGATCCTGAAACTCACCTACAAGGATTATATCGAAAACTCGCTGGGCGAGCTGCTCGAACAGGGACGCGCCTACGACCAGATCAACATCGACGTGTTCAACGACCTGCAGCACACCATCACGGGCTGGCCGGGCGGCAAGCCCAACGCCGACGATTCGACACGCCCCGTACCGTCGGAACCGTTCCCCAAGCGCGTGGTGGTATTCTCGCCCCACCCCGACGACGACGTCATCTCGATGGGCGGTACCTTTATCCGCCTCGTGCAGCAGGGACACGACGTACACGTAGCCTACGAAACTTCGGGCAACGTGGCCGTACACGACGACGTCGTGCTGCAGAACATCGACACGGCCCGCGAACTGGGCTTCGGAGACCACTACGCCGAGGTCGAGAAGATCATCGCCGGCAAGAAGAAGGGCGAGCCCGAACCGCGTCCGCTGCTCGACCTCAAGGGTGCCATCCGCCGCGCCGAGGCACGCGCCGCCGTCCGCTCGTTCGGCCTGAACCCCGACACGAACGCCCACTTCCTCAACCTGCCGTTCTACGAAACGGGCGGTATCAAGAAGGGACAGCTTACGGAGAAGGACATCGACATCATCGTCAAGCTGCTGCGCGAGGTGAAACCCCACCAGATTTATGCCGCAGGCGACCTGGCCGACCCGCACGGGACACACCGCACGGCCATGGAGGCCGTACTCGGCGCCCTGGACGTAGTCAGGGAGGACGAATGGCTCAAGGAATGCCACCTGTGGCTCTACCGCGGTGCATGGATGGAGTGGGATCTGGGCATGGTCGACATGGCGGTGCCGCTGTCGCCCGACGAGCTGATCATGAAGCGCCACGCCATCTACCGCCACCTCTCGCAGAAGGACATCATGCCCTTCCCGGGCAGCGACCCGCGCGAGTTCTGGCAGCGCGCCGAAGAGCGTACGCAGAACACGGCGCA
The DNA here is from genome assembly GCF_002320215.1 of Alistipes sp. UBA1686. NCBI lineage: Bacteria > Pseudomonadati > Bacteroidota > Bacteroidia > Bacteroidales > Rikenellaceae > Alistipes > Alistipes sp. UBA1686. Next base: position 42,366 of record NZ_DCKA01000019.1, on the reverse strand, counting down.
GCTTTACGACAAGCTCGGCATGGCCGAATACCAGGCGATCGAGGTGTTCGTCAAGATGTTCTGACGCCCGTCCGAATGAAGAATGAACAGACAAACCGATAAACCGAAAAATATATGCGACTCATTATCGAAGACACACAGGAAAATGCCGGCCGTTGGGCGGCGCATTACATCGTCGGGCAGATCAACAAGAAGCAGGCTGCCGGAGGCACGTTCGTGCTGGGCCTGCCGACGGGTTCGACCCCGCTGACGACGTACAAGGAGCTGATCGCCCTGAACAAAGCCGGGAAGGTATCGTTCAAGGATGTCGTCACGTTCAACATGGACGAATACGTCGGGCTCCCGGAAGAGCATCCCGAAAGCTACCATTCGTTCATGTGGAACACCTTTTTCAACCACGTGGACATCACCCCGGCCAATGTCAACATCCTCAACGGCAACGCCCCCGACCTGCAGAAGGAATGCGACGAATACGAGGAGAAAATCCGCCGCGCAGGGGGCATCGACCTCTTCCTGGGCGGTGTCGGCGAAGACGGGCACCTGGCCTTCAACGAACCGTTCTCGTCGCTCAACTCGCGCACCCGCGTCAAGACGCTGACCTACGACACACTGGTCGTAAACTCGCGTTTCTTCGACAACGACGTGAACAAGGTACCCAAGCAAGCCTTGTCGGTGGGCGTAGCCACCGTGCTCGATGCTAAGCAGGTGCTGATCCTCGCCCTCGGGCATAAGAAAGCCCGCGCCTTGCAACAGTGTGTGGAAGGCCCTTACTCGCACGTCTGCACGATCTCGGCCATGCAGGTACACCCCCACGGGATCGTCGTATGCGACGAACCCGCGACCGCGGAACTGAAGGTCGGCACCTACCGTTATTTCAAGGATATCGAGAAGGACAACCTGATCTGAATCCGGACTGGCTCTAAATAAAGAATCCCCGCAGGCATCGGCCTGCGGGGATTCTTTTCGGCACAGAAGGCGGTTCCGGCCTGCTGCCGTTATTGCGCAGGATGCCCCCGGCACTCCCCCCGGACAGCAAGCACCGATCCGGCAACAGCCCACCGAGCAACAGTTCCGGCCGGCAACTGCCCGGCCGACAAACACCCGGTCAGCACACACCCGTCCGGCAACCGCCCCGGCCGAAATCAGACACCGGCGAAGCGGCAAAAAATTCCCCGCACGGCAGGCAGGCCGTACGGGGAATCGTTTGAACCATACTAATCTCTAAATAGCCGGGCCCAAATTACATGGCATCGGGTTTCAGCAACCCGATCTCGTCGACACAGAAATAGGTCGGATCTGCCAGATAGTCGCAGACCGCCTTGAATACCAGCTTGTCCACCGCACCCAGCGACGACAGGTCGACTTTGCGCCATCCGCTCAGCTTCGATTTCCCGGCGACGAGAGTTTCCGTGATGCTCCCCTTTTCCACACCGCCGAGCGACCCCGTGATCTTCACCTGGAAACTGTCGGTATCCGCCCCCGTGAAATAATTGTATACCCAGGTCGAATTGGCGATGTATAGGTGGGCGACGATGCGCGGCTCCACCAGGTCGATGGTCGGATAACCCGACTCACTCAGGTATTCGGGATACATTTCCGTCGGCGAGTTGGAATCGTAAAATACGGCATAGGTTTCCGTACCGTTGGCACCGCCGTCCGCCCACACGGAGAACTGCTGCTTGCTGGAGGGAGCGGCCGCATTCCGGTCGGGCATCCGCGAAAGCCCGATACCGCCCCACCCGTCGTATAGCGATGAATAATAGGCGTTGAAAACCAGATTCTGGTCTGCCGTCGAAAAGAGCATGCCGTCGAAATCCGTACCCACAGCGTATTGCTTCGCACAAAAAGCGTTCGCATAGGTATAATCCCCCATTCCCATCAGGGACATCGTAACGGGGCCGAGCTTCACGTCGTCGCCCGTCATGGCGTCGAGCAGATGTTCGGAGGCCTCGAATGATACTACTTCGCCGTCAAAGGGTTTCTCGCGCGGGCCGTCGTCGTCCGAGCAGGCTACAAAGGCAAAAGCAGCCGCAATAATCCAAAAAATATTTTTCATCTCAAAATAGTTATTCGGTATAAGCGAAATCATCAATACAGAAATAAGTCGGCGCCATCACATCATCGCACTCAACAGAGAAAACAATTTTGGTCACGGCTCCCAATTTATCCAGCCCTACGTTCTTCCAATCAGCTACGACCTTGTTGTCCGATGCCAACGGCACCTCAATCGTCCCCGTTTCGGTTTCACCGTTGAAACCGATAATCGCAACACTGAAGTCGCTGTATTTAGTATCGGTGAGGTAAAGATATGTCCACGTATTATTGGCAATACGAAGCGACACGGGAGTAATAACCGTCGAAAACTCGATGGCCGGGCTGAACGAATAACCCGGGCCCATACCTTTCATATCGTATGCAACGGCGAACTTGTTCTGGCCGTCATCAGCCGTCGTATAAACGCTGAACTGGTTATCCGTCCCGAAAGTCGTTTTGTCATGACAGGCAGACATCGCGAATTTGCACCACGTGTCCCAGACACCGCCGAAATCCGAGAAATAAGAGAGGAACGAAGCAGTTCCTTCTTTGTAAATCACGCCTTCGAACTCCAACGAGCCGTCTACATCCGTTGCCAGAGTTTTACCCCACAGGTATCCGCCGGCACCAAGTTCCACCTCACTGAAAGATATTGTTTCGAGCTGGGGGGGGGTCGGCATCTTGTCGTCGTCCGAGCAGGCAGCTAAAGCCGAAGCCGCAAAGGCTAAAAGGAGAAGTTTTTTCATCTTTCGTTTGTTTTATGTGCATAAAATAAAAAAATCCGGTTCCGAACCCCCGGAATCGAATCCACCATTTTACGCAACCGGACTGCACATATATATAATATGCCTGTCCTCACAACAAACGTCCGGCACTGCCGTGCCTCCGTCCGCAGCGCTCCGTTCTCCGCAGAGCCAGCCCGAAAATAAGGATCCTCCCACCGGGAGATGCAAGGCAGGTCTTCTGGCTCGTTCCAGCCGCAACGCCTTCCCGGCCGGAGCCAGTGGCTAAAGAGTGTGCGGCAATAGACGGAACTTACAGCAGCGGGAACTGCTGCCGAATTTCACGGCATTCCCATTTAATCACACGGGGCCTTGCCCGGCCCTTTGTGAACCATTGCGGTGCAAAGTTAAAAAATAAATTCGTATCTTTGCCGGCGCTAACAAAAATTCAGCAAAAAATTATGAAGCACGCATACGTATTTCCCGGACAGGGTGCACAGGCGGTCGGTATGGGCAAAGACCTCTACGACAACGTCCCCGAAGCAAAGGAACTTTTCGAAAAAGCCAACGAAATCCTCGGTTTCCGTATCACGGACATCATGTTCGCCGGCACGGACGACGAACTCAAGCAAACCAAAGTGACGCAGCCCGCCGTATTCCTTCACTCGGTAATCATGGCCAAGGCGCTCGGCGTGAAACCCGACGCTGCCGCAGGACACTCGCTGGGTGAGTTCTCGGCTCTGGTCGTGGCCGGTGCCCTCTCGTTCGAAGACGGCCTGAAGCTCGTCTCGAAGCGTGCCATGGCCATGCAGGCCGCCTGCGAGGCACAGCCCGGTACGATGGCCGCCATCCTCGGCCTGGAAGACCACGTAGTCGAAGAAATCTGCGCATCGGTCGACGGCATCGTCGTAGCGGCCAATTACAACTGCCCCGGCCAGCTCGTGATCTCGGGTGCCGTGGAAGCCGTCGACGCAGCCTGCGAAAAAGCCAAGGCCGCCGGTGCGCGCCGCGCCCTGCGCCTGCCCGTAGGCGGCGCATTCCACTCGCCGCTGATGGAGCCTGCCAAGCAGGAACTGGAAAAGGCGATCAGCGAGGCTCCGTTCCAGACACCCGTATGCCCGATCTACCAGAATGTCGACGCGAAGCCCTACACGGATCCCGCCCAGATCAAGGCCAACCTGATCGCACAGCTGACCGCCCCGGTACGCTGGACATACATCGTAAAGAACATGCTCGCCGACGGCGTGACGGAATTCACCGAGCTCGGCCCCGGCACCGTATTGCAAGGCCTAATCAGGAAGGTAAACCCCGAAGCCGTCGTAGAATCGAAATCGGCATTATAGTCTAAAAGCCGCAAAACAAAAAGGAACGGACTGATTTTCAGTCCGTTCCTTTTATTTTAATGTGTTTTGAAACAAAATTTATTAAATTTTATTAAAAACATGTTGCGTTTTTTAAATATACTTATTATATTTGCAAAGGTTTAGTTAAAAATGAGACAGGACGGATGACATCACTCACCGAATTTTTCAACAAACACGAAGACGATGCCCTGAAGGGTATTTCGCACAAGAACAGTATCATCAAGCGCAACATCATCGCCTACATGGCGGTGAACGGCGAATGTACGCTCTCGGAACTGACCAAAGAGCTGCATATCAGCGTCCCGACCATTACCAAGCTGGTGCAGGAACTGGTCGATGAGAACATCGTAACGGATCTGGGCAAGGTGGAGACCCCGGGCGGACGCAGGCCGAACATATTCGGCCTGGCCAATTCGGCAATCTATTTCGCAGGCATCAACGTCGGGCGCGACAACATGACGTTCCTGATCACCGACCTGCAGAACAACATCATCAAGGAGGAATACGACTACACCTTCGAGTTGCAGGATCGCCCGCAGTGTTTCGAGCGCATCTGTTCCAACATAGAGAACTTCATCGCCACCTGCGGCATCGACCGGGGCAAGATCCTCGGGCTGGGCGTCTGCATGACGGGACGCGTGAATCCCGACACGGGCCGCAGCTACAAATATTTCACCTCCAGCGAACAGTCGCTGCGCGAAGTGCTCGAAGAGCGCGTCGGGCTGCGCGTGCTGCTCGAAAACGACACCCGCGCCCGCTGCTATGCGGAGTACACGTGCGGCAAGTCGAAGGATGAGAGCAACGTGCTCTACCTGCACATGGGGCGCGGCGTGGCAATCGGAATCGTTGTGGACGGGCAGCTCTACTACGGGAAAAGCGGGTTCGCCGGTGAATTCGGACACATCCCGTTTTTCGACAACGAGATCATCTGCTCGTGCGGCAAAAAGGGCTGCCTCGAAACTGAGGTTTCGGGTATCGCCATCGAGGACAAGATGTGCCACCTGATCGAGAAAGGCGTCAATACGATCCTCAAGGAGAAGTACGACCAGCAGAAGAGCATCCATATCGACGACATCATCGCCGCGGCGAAGAACGACGACAACCTCTCGATCGAGCTGATCGAGGAGGCCGGCGAAAAAGTCGGCAAGGCCGTGGCCTTCCTCATCAACACGTTCAACCCCGAGACGGTCATCGTCGGCGGCAACATGGCCGCCGCAGGCGACTACATCATGCTCCCCCTCAAGTCTGCAACCAACAAATATTCGCTCAACCTCGTATACAAGGACACCAAATTCCGCGTATCGAAGATGACCGAGAACGCGAACGCATGGGGTGTGGCAATGCTCATCCGCAACAAGATCATCGGCATCTGATGAACCTCGAAGGCCGGACAACGCGGCTGCGAGCCCTCGAACCGGGAGACATCGAGCTGATGTACGCCTGGGAAAACGACACCCAGATATGGGGCGTCAGCGGTACGCTGGCGCCTTTTTCCCGCCATACGTTGGAACGGTTCATCGAAGGGCAGCAATTCGACATTTTCCAAACCCGCCAGCAGCGGCTTATCATCGAAACCCCGGAAGGCCTCCCCGTCGGGGCGCTCGACCTGTTCGACCTGGATCCGGTGAATCTCCGTGCGGGCGTCGGCATCCTGATCCACGATACGGCACAACGCGGCAAAGGCTATGCCGCCGATGCGGTGGAGACCGTATGCAGCTATGCCCGCGACATGCTGCACCTGCACCAGTTATGGTGCAGCGTCGAAGCCGGAAATGCGGCGAGCCTCGCACTTTTCCGCAACGCCGGGTTTTCAGAAACGGGGGTCAGGAAGGAGTGGCTGCGGCTTGCCGACGGATTCCACGACGAGGTTTTCCTGCAAAAAATATTATGACCTGCGCCGGTTCCTGCGGCACCACAAAACAAATCCGCCGCCGATAAACACCAACAGCTCCGGAAAATGCTCCGAAGCCAGTCCCCGGCTGCCGATGTGCCAAATACGCATTTTCTCAACCGTAGAGACAGGCACTACCCTGCCCGAAGAGGTAGCGTACACCCGGATCGTATCCCCGATGGCATAACGTGAATACGCATCGTATCCGACACGCATATCCGCATTGCGGATTTCAGGATACAACGTCCCGTACAGCCGATAGGTATGCACCTGGGAACGCCAACGCTTCGGTTCGGTATTACGGTGGTAAATTTTAAAATCGGCCGGATCGCAAAGATCCAGCCGATTGTACAAAAAGGTATCGCGCGCGCACAGGAAAACTCCCCGCAGGACATACGCCGCAATAAGAAGTACGAATCCTGTCCACACGGGATGCAGAAACCTGCGAAACTTTTCCATAACGATTATTCCAGACGGCGCGAACCGTCAGAAATCACGACCTCGTACACCTTGGGTTCATGGCCGTACTTCTCGTTGAACCTCTTTTTCGCCGTGGCGATGAAGTTGTCGTAAAGTTCGTCCTTCACCAGGTTGATCGTACAGCCGCCGAAGCCGCCGCCCATGATGCGCGAACCCGTCACACCGCACTCCTCGGCAACCTCGGCCAGGAAATCCAGTTCCTCGCACGACACTTCGTAATCCTTCGACATGCCCCAATGGGTTTCGTACATCCGCTTGCCGACCGTCTCGTAGTCGCCCTTTTCGAGCGCATCGCAGACATCGAGCACACGTTTCTCCTCGCCGATCACGTAGCGGGCACGCTTGTAGTCCTCGTCCGAGATCTTATCCTTGATGGCATCGAGCTGCTCCATCGTAGCGCCGCGCAGGAACTCCTGCCCGAGCATCTTGGCCACCCGCTCGCACGAAGCCCGGCGGTCGTTGTAGGGCGAACCCACCAGCTCGTGCTTCACGCGCGAATCGAGCAGGACGAGTTTGTAACCCTTGGGGTCGAACGGGAAATAGGCATACTCCAGCGAACGGCAGTCCAGGCGGATCAGGTTGCCCTTCTTGCCGAAAACCGAAGCGAACTGATCCATGATGCCGCAGTTCACGCCGCAATAGTTATGCTCGGTGGACTGGCCGATCTTAGCCAGTTCGAATTTGTCGATGCCCAGCGAATAGAGGTCGTTCAGCGCAAAGGCGTAGGTCGACTCCAGCGCTGCCGACGACGACATGCCGGCACCCAGGGGCACGTCGCCCGCGAATACCGTATCGAAACCGCCGATCTTACCGCCCCGCTTCTGAATCTCGCGGCATACGCCGAAGATATAGCAAGCCCAGCTTTGGGCGGGTTTATCGGCTTCGTTCAGCCCGAACTCCGCGCTTTCACCCAAGTCGAGCGCATAGGCCCGCACCTTGTCCGTGCCGTTGAGTTTGATGGCCGCCACGATTCCTTTGTCAACCGCCCCCGGGAAAACGAAGCCCCCGTTGTAATCGGTATGTTCCCCGATCAGGTTGATACGCCCCGGCGAGGCGAACAGGATAGCCCCGGAGCCGTAAATCTCCTGGAACTTTTTGCTGACTTTTTCTTTCATGGTCTATTCTGGTTTTAAGTTAAGGATTCCATTTCCACATCATACGAAGATAGGAAAAAATCCCGAAACTCCGATATATTTCGCCGGGAAATCGTACATATCGTTCCGCTCCGTGTTTCGTTTCAAAATCACAAACCCTTCCCGTATGATGACATCGTCCTGAAAAAACACCTTTTGCACCCCGCCGGGCTTGTTATTCCGGAAATGTTTACTAACTTTGTTGAAGTTTCGATTTATAAGCACTCAACCAACATTTCAAACGATATGACAAAAAAGCTCATCTTCGCCGCCGCCCTGCTCTTCGCAGGAACCGCCGCGGCCTTCGCTCAGCCCAAGGTGATTGCGCACCGCGGCTACTGGACGGCACCCAATTCGGCGCAGAACTCCCTGGCTTCGTTCTCCAAAGCCGATTCGGTCGGGGCCTTCGGCTCGGAAATGGACGTATGGCTGACTGCCGACGACAAGCTGATCGTAAACCACGACCGTATATACAAAGGTACCGAGATCGACATGGAGAAAAGCACGCTGAAGGAGATCACCTCGATCGTGCTTCCCAACGGCGAGAACATCCCGACGCTGGACGCCTATCTGCGCCTGGTGGCCGGCAAACCCGACACCCGGCTGGTGCTGGAAATGAAATCGCTCTCCGACCTTCGGCGCGAAGACCTCGCGGCCGAGAAGATCGTCAAGGCGTTGCGCAAGTACAACCTGCTCGACCGCACCGACATCATCGCCTTCTCGATCAATGCCTGCCTGGCGTTCAAGAAACTGCTGCCCGACGGGCGTATCTTCTACCTGAACGGAGACCTCTCCCCGCGCAGCATCAAGGGGCTCGGCCTCACCGGCATCGACTACTCGATGCGCGTGCTGCGCAAGCACCCCGAATGGGTGGAACAGGCAAAAAAGCTGGGACTGGAGGTGAACGTATGGACGGTCGACGAGGAAGAGGACATGCGCTATTTCATCGACCTGGGCGTGGACTACATCACGACGGATTACCCCGAGCGGCTGCAGGCCTTGCTGAAATAACAGCGGCAATATAAATGTATAATCGGACGGCTTGCCGTTTAATTCAAGCCGTCCGATTATTATAGGCAGTCCGGATTTCCGGGCTGCTTTTCTGTTACAGCCTGTCTATCGGCGGCCATATCCGTCCAAGACACTGAGCGCTTGCTGCTGCGCAATGAAATTCACCTAAATATTACACTGACTTCCGTAAAAACAAGTAACTTTGTAAAAAATCGGGCTACCCGAACATAAATACAGAAATATGAACATAAAAATTCTTTTAATGCTGGTGTTGTTGATTTTCAGCCCCTTCAATGGCATCGAAGCACAAATAAAACAGAAAACCCACGCAGAATCCCCCAAAAAGCGCCTTACCATGGAAGCTATAAAAAACATACCGGAAGAATTCTGGAAATCGGGATTCGTCCTCAACGGCTGCAAAATCACATTTCCATGCAAACTTATAGATTTGATGCAGGCCGGGAACTACAAAAGCCGTGCTGGCGTCGCAATGATCCCTCCCACTGCCAAAGATGAATACTGGGGAACAACGGTAAAAAACGAAAAGGGAGAAATCATCAACGCGGTGATATTTAACCCCACGGCCCAAGCCCTCCCTGAAACCGATTGCATTGTGAACAGCATCAGTATTACGCCGCGATCCGATAACTGGCATAATATTTCCGACTTCGCTGTTTTTGGATTGGCAAGCAAAATAGCCACACGAGAAGAAGTCGTAGAAACGGTTGGAAAATATTGCGGAGCCCCGGCGCAAGTCATTGATTTGCCGATAATAGATTACTATGATTTTTACGACAAGAAACCTTCGGAAACGAATCCGCCCCATTACGGCAATATAAAAATCAGTATAACAATCTCCAAAATGGACAGTATCTATAATGAACGAATGATCGGATTTGAATTTAAACATGCAGGCGATTTTTACCGCAGGCAGAAATAAATATTTGCAAGCATCTTCCGACTGGGTTCTCCTTCAAAACCTCCGGCATTCGCATCTCCGCAAAACACAAGTCCAGCTGCAAACGCAACGTACGGAATTACCTTTCGAACTGGAGGGAGGGGGTAAACCATAATAAAGGCGACGGTGAAAATCACCGTCGCCTTTATTTGACCGGCACCTCACAAGAGTCTGATCGCAATCGGGCTGAAAGAGTCCCTATATTTAAGGTATATCATGCATCGACGACGATCACCTCGATGCCGCGCTCGCGCAGCCGGTCGAGGTAAAGGGGCTGGATGCCATTGTCGGTAATGATGCGGTCGACAGCCTCCAGGTCGCAGATCTTGCTGAAGCCGCGGCGTCCGAATTTCGAACTGTCGGCCAGTACGATGACCTTCTGCGCGGCGTTCATCATCACACGGTTCAGCGCCGCTTCGAGCATGTTGGTCGTCGTAAGCCCGAATTCGAGGTCGATGCCGTCGACCCCGACGAACAGCTTGCTGCAGTTGAAGTTGCCGAGCATCTGTTCGGCAAAGGGCCCCACGACCGACACCGAACTGCTGCGGGTAATGCCCCCTAACTGGATCACGTCGACATTGGTGTCCTGCGAAAGGATCGATGTCACGGGAACGGCCGCCGTGATGACCGTCAGGTGCCCGACGGGCTTGATTTCGCGCGCGAGGAAGGCCATAGTCGTGCCCGACGCGATGATGATCGAATCGTCCTGCGCGACAAGGCTTGCGGCCTTGGCCCCGATAGCCCGTTTCTCCGCCACGTTTTTCTTCTCCTTCTCGTTGACGTGGCGGTCGCTGATATAGGGGCTGATAAGGATCGCACTGCCGTGCGTGCGGTAGAGTTTCTTCTGTTGTTCGAGGAAAGAGAGGTCTTTGCGGATCGTGACCTCCGAAACCTTGAACAACTCGGCCAGCTGCACGACGGATATGGAGCCGTTCTGCTGCAACAGTGCCAGGATCCGGTTATGACGCTCCGGAAGGCTCAAAATAGTCTCTTCGCCGGATTTATTCATAGTGTCGATTAAATTTGGTTTTATAATGCAAGATACGAAAATAATCCGAAATTAGATCGAAACCTCCCGGAGAAATATTTTTTTCGGCAATATATTGTGCTCCGAAACGAAATATTATGAAATAAAACATATTTTATTTTGAAATACAAAAAATCATATGTAATTTTGTTGCGAAACGAAATTCATGAATTTATGGAAAGACTTGCACAGATCAAAAAACTATCCGAGAAAGACAAGGTTTGGGATATCGTAGTGGTAGGCGGGGGCGCCACGGGCCTCGGCGTGGCGGTCGACGCAGCGACCCGCGGGCTGAGCGTAGCGCTGCTCGAAAAGACCGACTTCGCCAAATGCACATCGAGCCGCAGTACGAAGCTCGTGCACGGCGGCGTACGTTACCTGCAGAAGGGCGACGTCATGCTGGTGCTCGAAGCCCTGCGCGAACGCGGCCGCATGAAAGCCAACGCCCCGCACCTGGTCAAAGACCAGGCATTCGTGATCTCGAATTACAGTTACTGGGATAATTTCCTCTATTTTTGCGGTCTGACCTTCTACGACATGCTTTCGTTCGGTTTCGGTTACGGCCGTTCGAAATTCATCTCGGCAAAAAAAGTAATGAAATACATCCCCACTTCGGTCGAAAAGGGACTCAAGGGCGGCGTCGTATACCACGACGGGCAGTTCGACGACTCGCGCATGGCGATCAACCTCGCACAGACATGCATCGAGAACGGCGGCACGGTCGTGAACCAGGCGAGCGTTACGGGGATCGTACACGACGATGCGGGACGTGCCGCCGGCGTGAAATTCGTGGACAACCTCACGGGCGAAGAACACACAATCAAGGCCCGCAGCGTGGTGAACGCCGCAGGGTGCTTCGTGGACGACATCATGCACATGGACAGCCCTACGCACCGCAAGATGGTCACTCCGAGCCAGGGCGTGCACCTGGTGCTCGACATGAAATTCCTGCAGAGCGACTACGCCATCATGGTACCCAAGACCTCGGACGGCCGCGTGCTGTTCGCCGTGCCCTGGCACGACAAGGTCGTGGTCGGCACCACGGACATCGTACGGCCCAAGGCCGAGGAAGACCCGCGCCCGCTCAAAGAAGAGATCGACTTCATCCTCGGCACGGCAGGACTCTACATGAACCCCGCGCCGACCTACAAGGACATCCTTTCGGTCTTCGCAGGGCAACGTCCGCTGGCGGCGCCCAAGAAGGAGGGCAAAAACACCAAGGAAATTTCGCGCAGCCACAAGATCATCGTTTCGGACAACGGGCTGGTGACGATCACGGGCGGCAAATGGACGTCCTACCGTCTGATGGCCGAAGATACGGTGGACAAGGCGATCGAGGTCGCCAAGTTGCCCGTCCGCAAGTGCGTGACCAAGAAACTGCGCATCCACGGTTACCGCAAGAACCCCAACCTGGCGGATCACATGTACGTCTACGGCAGCGACGAGCCCAAGATCCTCGACCTTATCAAGCAGCAGCCCGAACTGGGCGAGAAACTCTCGCCCAAATACGGCTATACCTATGCCGAGGTGCTGTGGGCCGTACGCGAGGAGATGGCCATGACGGTCGAGGACGTGCTTTCGCGCCGTGTGCGCCTGCTCTTCGTCGATGCCCGCGAAGCCATCGCGGCGGCGCCGAAGGTAGCCGCGATGATGGCCAGGGAGCTGGGACGCGACCAGGCCTGGATCGACACTCAGGTAAAAGATTTCACGGATTTGGCGAAAACGTATATCTTTGAACAAAACTGATCGCTGAACCATGTGGAAAATACTACGACCCCCTAAACACAAACCGCCCGTCGCTGCGGAAAAAATAGACAAAGAGTACAAGCGGCTGCGGTTGCAGGTATTCATCGGCATCTTCATCGGATATGCCGGTTACTACCTCGTGCGCAAGAACTTCACGCTGGCCATGCCCCACCTTGTCGAAATGGGATTCGACAAGGGTGACCTGGGCATCGCGCTCTCGGCGAACGCCATTGCCTACGGGCTTTCGAAGTTCCTGATGGGCGGCGTTTCCGACCGCAGCAACGCCCGTGTCTTCCTGCCGCTGGGACTGGTGTTGTCGGCGCTGGTGACGATGTTCCTCGGGACATCGGCCGGTATCTCGTCGATCATCATGATGTTCATCACGCAGTTCCTCATCGGCTGGTTCCAGGGTATGGGCTGGCCCCCGTGCGGACGCGTCATGACCCACTGGTTCTCGCAGAACGAACGCGGCACGAAGATGTCGATCTGGAACGTGGCCCACAACGTCGGCGGCGGCATGATCGGCCCGATGGCGGCCTACGGACTGTTGTGGTTCGGGTCGTGGCAGATCGGTACGTTCTGGTTCCCCGCCGTGGTGGCCATTGTGGTCGCGATGCTTGCATTCCTGCTGATCCGCGACACGCCCCAGTCGACCGGGCTCCCGCCCATCGAGAAATACCGCAACGACTACCCGAAAAATTACAGCGAGAAGTCGGAGCAGGAGCTTACGACGAAGGAAATCTTCTTCAAATACGTACTCAACAACAAGATACTCTGGTATATCGCCTTCGCCAATGCGTTCGTGTACCTGGTGCGTTACGGCGTACTGGACTGGGCGCCGACCTACCTGAAGGACATCAAGGGTTATGACATCAAGGATGTGGGCTGGGCCTACTCGGCATACGAATGGGCAGCCATCCCCGGCACGATCATCTGCGGATGGTTGTCGGACAAGGTCTTCAAAGGACGCCGGGCCATCACGACCATGATCTACATGGCACTCGTCGCGGTCTTCATCGTGATCTACTGGAAAAACATGGACAACGTACTGCTGGATAACATATCGCTGATCGCCATCGGATTCCTGATCTACGGCCCCGTGATGCTGATCGGCGTACAGGCCCTCGACCTCGCACCCAAGAAGGCCGCCGGGACAGCCGCCGGACTGACCGGATTCTTCGGATACTTCTTCGGCACGGCCATCCTCGCCAACATCGCCATGGGTTCGATCGTACAGCACCTGGGCTGGGACTGGGGATTCATCATGCTGCTCGCGGCGTGCGCACTGGCCTTCCTCTTCATCAGTTTCACCTACCGGGAAGAACAATATCTGGTTAAACAACGGAAATAGCAAGGCTTCACGGCGGCCTGGACGGCCGCTGCGGAGCGAGGGGTTCCTTTTATAGGATTGTTATGTTTGGGTGGGGCGTCAGCCCCGAATCGAAAAAGCCTTTAACTCCCGGTTAAGGGCTTTTTCATTGCCCCCGACCAGCCGGTCGACCAACGCATGGAACTTCGGGGAATGGTCGTGGTGAACGGTATGGCACAACTCGTGGACGATGACGAAATCGCGCAAATGCTCCGGAAGCGTCATCAGGAAAAGGCTCAGCGAAATATTGTTCGTCCCGGTACAGCTCCCCCACTTCGTACGCGAGGCACGGATCGTCAGCTTGTTGTACTTCAGCCCCGTGATGCGGGAGAGCCGACCGATACGGTCGGGCAGGTCGGCTTTGGCGGCGCGCCGCAGCTCTTCGACGCGGGCTTTTTCCGCGGCAGGCGGCAACTGCGGCGGGAGTGCCGCACGCCGCTGCGCAAGCCGTGCCCGGGCCGCCTCGACCCATCCGGCTTTGCACTCGAGAAACTCCATCGCTCGCCGTGCGGAAACCCCGCAAGGAAACGACAGGCGGACACACCCCGTCCCGCGCACGCTGATCGAAATACGGCGTGCGCGGCGCGACTGGGAGAGGACGACCTCACCCAGCCGGGGATGTTCGACGGTCGTAATCATGCCTAACGGGCCATAATGGCCGAGATATCCACATCGTCGAGGCGAAGCGCAGAATCCCGCCGTTCGATGCTCATACTGAAAAAAAGGATCAACAACTCTTCATCCGAATAGGTCAGGAGTTCATTGGCAGCGTTCTCCAGCTCAGAGGGCAGGGGATAATCCCCCTTGCCCGCACGCCGCAGTTGCCGCTGCAACAGGGCGGGTGCGGAAATTACGAATTCGGGGCGATCCGTGCCGAAGTCGATCCGCAGCGTATCATCCTCGAACCGGTAATACGGGATACGGCCCTGGTCGTAACGATTGTACGAAAGATTGGCATACAGCACCCGATACCCTGGGGCAAGGTCGATGCGTCGCACCCCGTCCGGGTACACCGACACCCAGTTGTCATCGGTACGGTAATCGTAGCCGTAGACCACATAATCGCGGAACACATCCGGCACTGCCTCGCGGACTTTGCCGAGCTCCACCCCGAACCGGGCGAAGGCCAGCGTATCATGGTCGGCAACGTAGTCGAGCGCCTCGTAAAGGCGGCGGTAATCCCCGCGCAGCAGGGTGTCGGGAACAAAGGCGTCCAGTTGCAGCCGGCCCTCGCCGTCGAGCATGTTAAGCTGTTTTGCCACACGGACGGCACGGCGCACCTGCGAGCCGGTCGCTATGCGTTGCGGTTCGAGCACAGGCAGGTAGGCCAGAGCCGCAAAGCAGACGAACCCCGCCAGGCCGACGTACAGGTAGCGCCCGGTACGGCGCGAGAGGAACAACAGCACGCAGAGCGTCATCAGCCCGCCGCAGACAAGCAGGTATACGCGCGGTTCGGTAAGCCCGTATTCGTTCGTACGACGCAGGACGCCGATCCAGAACAGCAGCTGCGTAGGCAACGACACCAGGCTGAAACGGTCGAAGAACCAGTCGTACATGCGTTTCTGCAACAACGGCTGCAACGCCTTGACCGCAATGGCCAGCAGCGTGAACCCGAACACCAGATAGGCCACCCCGCCCTCGGGCAAAGACCACGTAACGAGGATCTTGACCATGTAAAGGCAGAGTATGGCGGTGTAGATCAGCAGTGCGGGCGTCACGATATAGTTCAGCAACACGTCGAGGATGCGAGTGCCGCGGCATTCGGCACCGGCCCAACGGTCGTACATCATCAGGAAAAGCACCGGGCCGGCGAAGGTCTCGAAAAGGATCAGCGCATAGATCCAGACATGCTCGATCCAACTCCCTTCGAGCCCGAAGATATAGGTCGTGGAGAAGAAGATGGCGGAGAACAACCCCAGCGCTACATTGGCGAAGAGTGCAGCGAGGATGCCCGAACGCAGCCACACCATGATGTCGTCGACGAACCGCTTGTTGCACACGGCACGGCGGCAGAGCAGCAGCGCCAAGGGCGCCAGGATGCCGAAGGTGATGAACGACGGCTCGCTGGCGAGCCACTCTTCCAGACCTCCCCAGAGCGCGAACGGCACGAAAGGCGCCCAGCATACCCAGTAGACTTTCCGCCACGGCCCCGGCCCCGCAAGGTTATTGAAGGCCAGCGCAACAGCGAAGGCCAGCGGCACGAGCGCCAGCCTGACCAGGATGTCGTCGCTGTCCGTCTCGTAGGCGACCATGCAGCCCACGCAACCGAGGGCAATCAATCCCGCCTCCACAGGGTGCAGGCGCAGCATTTGCAGAAACCCCTCCCGAAGCCACTGCACGTAATGTCCGAGTTTCGCTTTCATGGTTTTCGTTTATTGTCCGATACGCTGGCGCACGACCTCGAAAAGCATCACGGCCGCTGCGGCCGAGACGTTCAGCGATTCGATATGCCCGATCAGGGGGATTGCCAGCTGTTCGTCGCAGAGTTTGAGTACCTCCTTCGAGATGCCCGTATCCTCGGCGCCCATCACCAGGGCCGTAGGCTTGCGGAAATCGGCATCGTAGAGCAGTTTGCGGCTCTTCTCGGTCGCGGCGACGATCTGAAACCCTTCGGTCTGGAGCTGCTTGATCGTATTGCGGATCGACCCCACGCGGCAGACCGGGATCGTCGTCAGCGCCCCGGCCGACGAGCGGATTGCCTCGGCATTCACGGGGGCCGAATTCTTCAGCGGCGTCACCAGACCGTGCGCCCCGGCGCACTCGGCCGAGCGGGCGATGGCGCCGAAATTGCGGACGTCGGTCACCCCGTCGAAGATCACCACCAGCGGCGTCTCGTCCTCGGGCACCCGTTCCAGGATGTCGGCCAGCCCGACATATTCGATGGCCGAAATCTGCGCCACGACACCCTGGTGGTTGCCGCGTGTGAGGCGGTTGAGCTTTTCGACAGGCACCTCCTGCATCCGCACGCGGTGACGGATGCAGAGGTCTTTCAACTCCGTCATCAGCTGCCCTTCGGCACCTTTGCGGATGTAGAGTTTCTCGATCTGGCGTCCAGCCTCGATGGCTTCGGCCACGGGACGTATCCCGAAAATAATGTTGTCCATAGCAGCTTATTTTTCATTTGCCCCGGGGCGGGCGGCACAAGGTTCAGCCGGATTTCCCGGAAATCACTGTTCTTCGGTTAATTCGAGTTCGTACGAGGCCTTCTCCCACTCGTGCATCTGATGGTCGTAACGGGCTTTCAGGTCGTTGTAGGCCTTGTAGTCGGCTTCGTCGTAGGCGGTCGCCGCAGCGAATTTCGCATCGTAGGCGGCGATCTGTTTTTCGATTGCGGCAAGTTCCGACTCTATCCCCTCGACCGTCCGGCGCAGCTTGCGCAGCTGTTTCTCCTGCTCCTTGCGCTGCTCGTAAGTGAGTTTGCCGGAAACGGCGGCCTCGGGTTTCGGAGTTGCCTGCAGGGCGGGTTTCTGCGGGGTGTCCCTGCGTTCGACCTCCTGAAGCGATTCCAGCTTCCGCTTTTCGAGGAAATAGTAGATACCCCCGAGGTACTCCTTCACCCCGCCGTCGCGGAACTCATAGACCTTCTGCACCATGCCGTCGAGGAATTCGCGGTCGTGCGACACGATGACGACCGTGCCGTCGTACTTCATGATGGCATTCTTGAGGATGTCCTTCGAACGCATGTCCATGTGGTTGGTCGGCTCGTCCAGTACCAGCAGGTTGCGCGGTTCGAGCATCATGCGGGCCATGGCCAGACGTGCCCGCTCGCCGCCCGAAAGCACCTTGACCTTTTTGTCGATATCCTCGCCGCGGAACAGGAACGCCCCGAGGATATCGCGCAGGCGGGTACGGATGTCCCCCACGGCCACGCGGTCGAGCGTATCGTAGACGGTGAATTCGCCGTCCATCAGGTCGTCCTGGTTCTGGGCGTAGTAGCCGATATTGACGTTGGCACCGAGCCGCACCGAACCTTCGGTCGGCGTCAGCTGCCCGACGAGCATACGCGCCAGCGTGGTCTTGCCTTCGCCGTTACGGCCGACGAGGGCGATCTTGTCGCCCTTTCCGATGATGAAATTCGCGCCGCTGAAGACATGCTTCGCCCCGAACGACATCCCGGCTTCGTTGATCTCGGCCACGACCTGTCCCGAGCGGGGTGCGGGCGGAAACTTGATGTTGAGCGTCGCCAAGTCTTCCTCCTCGACCTCGAGCCGTTCGAGGCGTTCGAGTTGCTTGATGCGCGACTGCACCTGGTTCGACTTGGTGGGTTTGTAGCGGAACTTCTCGATGAATTCCTCGGTCTTTTCGATCATGCGCTGCTGGTTTTCATAGGCAGCCATCTGCTGTGCCCGGCGTTCGGCGCGCAGCACGACATATTTCGAATAGGAAACCTTGTAATCGGTCGCTTTGCCCAGCGAAAGCTCGACCGTGCGGTTGGTGACGTTGTCGAGGAAAGCGCGGTCATGCGAGATCAGCAGCACGGCGCCGCTGTAATTCTTCAGGTAATCCTCGAGCCACTGGATCGACTCGATGTCGAGGTGGTTCGTCGGCTCGTCGAGCAGGAAGATCGAGGGACGGCGCAACAGCAACTTAGCCAGCTCGATACGCATGCGCCAGCCGCCCGAGAATTCGCTCGTCGGGCGTCCGAAATCCCCGCGTTTGAACCCGAGCCCCAGCAGCGTCTTTTCGATATCCGCTTCGCGGGTCTCGCCGCCGAGGATATGGTAGTGATCCTGCGCATCGTTCAGGCGGTGCAACAGCTGCGCATAACCGTCGCTTTCGTAGTCGGTACGCTCCGCGATCTCGCGCGTCAGGTGCTCTATCTCGGCCTCGAGGCGCAACACCTCCTCGAACGCTTTGGCAGTCTCCTCGGCGAGCGTCGTCGTATCGGCCACACGCATGGTCTGCGGCAGGTAGCCGATCGTACAGTCGCCGTTCAGGGTCACGCTGCCCGAGGTCGGTTGCTGCTCGCCCGTAATGATGCGCAGCAGCGTGGTTTTGCCCGCCCCGTTCCGGCCGACGAGGCCGATGCGGTCTTTGGGGTTTATCAGGAACGATATGTTGTCGAAGAGCGTCCAGCCCCCGTAACTTACAGTAAGATTGTCAAGAGATATCATGGTCTGTCTAAAATCACGGCAAAGTTAGTGATTTAATCCGACATATCGTATCTTTGGACTCCGAAACGAACATTGTTATAGTATGGAGAAGTTGGAACGCTACCTGCGGTTCATCCGCGAGGCCGAACGGCTGAAAGACGTCCTGCGCACGGCACACACCTCGACCGGGAGGCACGAAAGCACGGCCGAGCACTCTTGGCGGCTGGCCCTGCTGGCCGCCGTCCTCACCGGCGAACGCCCCCGGCTGGACATGCAACGGGTATTGTTGATGTGCCTCGTCCACGACCTCGGCGAAGCGTACGACGGGGATATCCCGGCCGTGGCACAGATGGCCGACGGTACCAAGGAGGCTTCGGAGCTGGTCGCAATCGACAAACTGACGCGCATGCTCCCGCCCGCGGCCGGGACGGCGATCCGGAAGATATGGGAGGAATACGAAGCATGCCAGACGCCCGAGGCGCGGTGGGTGAAAGCCCTCGACAAGGCCGAGACCATCATCCAGCATAACCAGGGTGCCAATCCCGCCGATTTCGATTACGCGTTCAACCTGACCTACGGCTCCGGCTATTTCCGCGACGACGACCTGCTGCGCGACCTGCGCCGCCTGCTGGACGACGAGACCCGACGGCACATCGTCCCCTAAGCCGCTGCGGAATGCAATACGGGCGCGACACCCCGGCAAAACCCGGAACACGAGACGTCCGGAACCCCTGAAAACCCTGGCCGCTCCGCCCCGAAATATCCGGCGCGCCGAATGGTCAGGCGTTGAGCATCCGCACGATCTCGGCCTGCGGGTCTTCGGCGCCGAAAACGGCATTCCCGGCAACCAGCACGTCGGCCCCTGCCTCGTAGACCTCGCGGGAGTTGTGCGACGAGATGCCGCCGTCGACCTCGATGATGGTCTGCAACCCCAACTCCCGGGCCATGGCCCGCAGAGCCCGGATCTTCCCGGTCGAAGCCGGGATGAACGACTGCCCGCCGAAACCGGGTTCGACGCTCATCACCAGCACCAGGTCGACCAGCGGGAGGATATCGCGCAGCACCTCGACCGAAGTCGCCGGCTTGATCGACACCCCGGCCTTCGCACCGGCCTTGCGGATCATTTCTATGCACCCCCTGGGATCGTACGTGGCTTCGTAGTGGAAGGTCACGATGTCGGCGCCCGCCTCGGCGAAACGCGCTACGTAACGCTCCGGCTCGACGATCATCAGGTGCACGTCGAGGCACTTTGCGGTCACCTTGCGGATGGCCTTCAGCACCGGAAACCCGAAGGAGATATTGGGGACGAACACGCCGTCCATCACGTCGATATGTACCCACTCGGCCGCACTGCGGTCGACCATCTGCGTGTCGCGTTCCAGGTGGCCGAAATCGGCCGAAAGCATCGAAGGTGCTACGATTCTGTTCATGGTTCGAATATTACTTACGACAAATATAGTCATTTCCGGGCAGTTTTCCACGCTTCGGAGCGGGATTCCGTCCCCGCAAACCCGGGTTTTGGGGTTCGGGGTTGCAGTTCGGGATTCCGAATGCCGGTTCCCTGTCGCACGGTCTTTCCGGGGATTCCGTCCCGAAAGAGCTGCCGGTCAGGATCTTTTCCGGTTCAGGGTGTCGATCCTCCGGCGTATCGCAATGCCGTTGAACAGCGAAAGCAGCAATGCAAGCCCTATGCCGCATACCCATGTAACGCCGGCCCCGGCCGGGGCGTACCCCTCCTGCAATGCTGCCAGTTCGGGCAGGTACCACATACGCACCAGCCACGACAAAACCACGGCCACGACGAGGACGCCCAGGTTGAGCCACAGGGTCAGCAACCAATACGGCCGTGCTACACGTCCCGGTGCATAACCCAGCAGGAGCAGATTTTCCAGTTTCGCGCTGTTCTTCTGCAAGAGCAGGAAAATGCTCAGCATCAGAATGTAGAAAGACATCACGCTGAACACCAGTCCCACCCCTCCGAGCCCTCCGGCCGCAAGTTGCAGGAAATAGGCAGCCTTCCCACTGTCACGGCGGTCGCCTTCTGCCTCATAGCCCTTGCCGTCGAGGTAAGCCGAAATCGCGGCATCGACAGGGCGGTCGGTCTCGACGATGACCCGCGATGCCTGTTTCTCCCCGCCCTGGCCGAACCGCCCGTTCGACCAGCGGATGAAAGACTCCGGGACGAGGATCGTATTGAGGCGGTTCGACAACCCGACGATACGGCCCCGGAACTGTTCCGTGCGCCCGTTGCCGGCAACCTCGATGCCGAGCGAAACCCGCTGGAATATCCCCTCCGAAATCTGCGGCAGCCCCTGCGACTTGGCAAACCCGTAATTGTAGAGGTTCAGGTAATTGCGCGGGATGATGATGGGGATATCCCCGTCGCCGGGTTCGTATTTCCACTTCCCGGAGGCGACATCGAGAAAACGGTCGGGCACCGCCTCAAAAAAGAGGTAGGTAGAGAGCTGTACGCCGCCCATGCCCACCGTCCCCTTCACCCGGTAGTCCGCCGGCGTGAAAGCCCCGACGTCCCGGACGAAAGGCTGTTCCTTCAACTCCTCCAGCTCCGCGGGGGTAAAGTCGCTGCTCCCCAGCCCGATCGTCTGGAGTGCGCCGACCCGTTTCGAAAGCACCAAATAATCGCCCCGCATGAACGAATCGGGGGCATCGAAGACCGGCATGACATCGCGGTAAGCCTGCACCGAGGTGAGCACGATGGTCATGCCCACGACCCCGGCGAGGGCGAAACCTACGGTCTGCGCGACGCTCAGATGGCTGCGCAACAATTTCCAAAGCAGCGTCATAGCGTAAGGGTTTTATGGTAGGGAAGCCCGAGCCGGCTGCCCACCGAGGTGACGACGATACCCGCCCCCTGCGCCTGCGCCTCTTCCAGCAGCATCCCGCTGAGCAACTCCCCGTTAGCGGCATCGAGGTGGCTGACAGGCTCGTCGAGCAGGATGAAATCGAACGGCTGGCACATGCAGCGGATGAAGGCCACGCGCTGCTGCTGTCCGAAGGAGAGCTTTTCGACCGGGGCATCCCGCTTGTCGGCGACACCCGCAGTCTCGAGCATTCGCCCGATCTGCTCCTGCGTCTTGAAATGCGTGAGCTCGTTTTTCAGGGCGATATTCTCCGCGACGGTCAGTTCGCCGAAAAGACGCAGATCCTGGAAAAGCATACTCAGCGACCTGCGGCGCAGGGCACTCCACGCCGCGGCGGAAAAGCCGCGGCAATCCGCCCCGTCGAAGAGTATCCGCCCCGCGTAATCCTCCCGGATGCCGTAGAGAAAGTGGCACAGCGAAGTTTTCCCCGTTCCCGAAGCAGCCTCGAGCAGGCAGTACTCCCCCTTGCGGAAGGTCACCTCCTGCGACCAGACCCCCGAATCCCGCGGAGCCGCTTCCCCCGCGAACACGCAGGGCAGCACCCGTTGCAAAGTTATCGATTCCATACCTTCTTTATTTCAAGGTAAACGGCCGTTCGAATCCCGGACGGCCGTTTACCATAAACCCCGAAGGTTATTACAAATTGACCTCCGGTACGTACCGGCGGATCAGTTCGCCGATTTTTTCGCAGACAGTCTTAAAGGAATTCTGCTCCTTGTCCGTCATATTGATTACGGCAGTCCCGCCCTTCATCGTACCATAGGCTTCCAGGTCTTCGAACATGGCCAGCACGGAGAGCGCGGCCTCGACCTGCGGGTCGACATTACCGCCGACAAACTGCGCGGTCAGCGCGGTCACACCCTCGAAATCGACGTAGAAGCTTCCCGACTGGCCCTTGAATATCTTGCTCATCGAAGCCAGCGATTCGATGTCCGCACCGTCGAGCGCCGATTTCACGACCGCATCGGTCGTACAGTAAAACACATCGCCCTTCACGCCGAACAGCACCGTGACACCGCCCATGCTGATCGTATATTCGCCTTCGCCTGCCTTCTGGATGGGCATACCGGAGAGGTTGGAGACGATCGTCTGCAACACGGCGGGATCCTTCACCTGGGCCAGCAGCGACGCCACGGGATACTGGCCGTCGGCTGTCATCCCTGAGAACGAGATCACGCAGTCGCCGCTGAAAGCATCCATCACCTGCTTGACCATCGGGTTGGCCATCAGCATCCCGTAACCGGGCATTGCGGAGAATACCGAGTACATCTTCTCGCCGTCGAGGCCGTAGGCCATCGCACCGATCGTATTCCGGGGTACGTAGCGCAACAGGGCGCCTGTCTGGGGCTTCACGTAGGCGTAAAAATCCATCATCTTCTGTTCGCTCTCCTTGTCCTTGTACGACACGGCGGCATCGCAAACGATCCGTCCCTTCTCGAAATTGACGGAACTTGCCAGCGTGGCACCCTTGAGGGCTTCCATCATCGGCATCGAACTCATCATCGGGTTGCTATCCATTATCGACACCAGTGCCGAATAGACCATCACCATGTTGATGTCGTTCTTCTCGGAGAGCTGCCCGGCAACGACTTTGTCACCCATCAGGCTCTCGCCGCTCTTCTGGGCAAAGAGTTTCTTAACGGCATCGAGTCCGCTTTGCGACGAACCCTGCGCGAAATAGAGCATGACAGCCACATCGTTGTAGGCGCACAACCCGCTCACGGAGCTGTCCTCGCCCAATGCGATGACCGAGATACCGCCCTCGTTCCGGGGTGCAATGCCGCTTTTCTCGTTGATACGGGCGAGCAGCGCGTCCAGTTTCGCCTTATCGCCGATAGGCAGCAACACACCGCCCCGGACATTCGGGGACTGCATCGCGCCATCCATCGAGATGAAGAAGAACAGGTCTTTTTTCAGGTCGATACCCGATTCACAGGGGTTCTTCAGCAGGGCCAGCAGGTATTCCTTCTCTTCGGCAGTGATGCCATCGGCCTTGTCGAGCTCGGCCTTGAGCCGGATGAAGAGCGGATGCTGCTCGATATCGCCGGCATCGCTCTTCTGCAGAAGCGAAGCGGGGTTGACCGACATCGTCATAAAGGAATCGGCAGGCAGGAAATTGCGGTAATCGGCACTTCCGCCGCAGGAAACAACCAGCATGGACACTGCAGCGAGGCAGGCCAGCTTCAGGGATCGTAACGTTTTTTTCATATTCGAAATTATTTGAATCCGTATTTGGAACAAACAAAGCTATAAAAAAATACGTAACAACCTGCGACATCGGGACTAAAAATTGCGTTGCGGGGCTAAATTAACGCACATGCCTCGGTACGGGGTGTTTTCCGGGAATAAATTGCTATTTTTGCATGGAAACAGACACAAAAACACACGATGACTCCTACCACCCTTTTCATATTGGCCGCTACGTGCAGCCTGGCAGTGCCCGTCGCCCTGTTCCTCGTACTCTGGCGCAGGGACACCCGGCGGCTTGCCGCTGATAACCAAGCCTCCGAAGCCCGCGAGCGCGATGCCACGTCACGGCTGGCGGCGGCCGAAGCCCGGCTGGCCGCCGCGGAACAAGCCTTGTCCGCGGAAAAAGAGTTGCGGCAGCGCTACGAAGGACAGGTGCAGGCGCTGACCGAGCAGCGGACGCGTACCGAAGCGGAACTGGCGGCACTCCGCGCCTCGTCCGAGGCCGAGATCGCATCGCTGCGCGCGAAGAACGCCGAGGATCGCGCGGCCGAAAAAGCCGAGCGCGAAAAGCTGGAGGAGACTTTCCGGGCCCAGTTCCGCAACCTTGCGACCGAGATCCTGGGCGAGCAGTCCAAGCATTTCAAGGAGACCAACAAGGAGTCGCTCGACGTGCTGCTCAAACCCTTCCGAGACAACATCGCCGAATTCCGCAAGCGCGTCGAGGACATCTACACCACACAGACGGCTCAGCGCGGCGAACTGAAGGCCGAACTGAAAAACCTGATGGAGCTCAACCGGCGCATCACGACCGAGACCACGAACCTGACGAACGCACTGAAAGGCAATTCGAAAGTGCAGGGCGACTGGGGAGAAATGCTGCTGGAAACGATCCTGGACAGTTCGGCGCTCATCAAGGGCATCCACTACGAAACGCAATACAACATCAAGGACGCCGAGGGACACAACCTGCGCCCCGACGTCGTGCTGCACCTGCCCGAGAAGAAAGACATCGTCATCGACTCGAAGGTTTCGCTCACGGCTTTCGTAGGCTACACCTCGGCCGAGACCGAAGAGGAGCGCCGCCGCTACCTCGCAGCGCACACGGCCTCCGTCCGCCAGCACGTCAACGAACTGGGACGCAAGGAGTACCAGCGCCTGCTCAACTCGCCCGACTTCGTCATCATGTTCATCCCCAACGAGCCGGCCTTCCTCGCCGCATTGCAGAACGACGCGGCCATTTGGTCGGACGCCTACGACAAGAAGGTCATCATCTCGTCGCCGACGAACCTTTTCGCCCTGCTCAAACTGGTCGCCGACCTGTGGAAATACAACGACCAGGACAAGAACACCAGAGACATCGCCGCATGCGGGCTGAAACTCTATGAACAACTGGTGGCCTTCACCGGTTCGCTCGAAGGGGTCGGCACGGCACTGGACAAGGCACGCGACGCCTATGACGACGCCTACAAACGGCTCTGCACGGGCAACGACAACATCATCCGCGTCGGGGAACGGCTGCGCAGGACGGCGCGCCTGCAAACCAAGAAACAGCACTCCGCGCGCACGCTTGAAGCCGCCGGGGAGGACGACCTCCCGGGCATCCCCGCCGCCGAAACCGGGGGCGGGAATCCGGTTCCCGGAGCCGGAGGCGAAGAATAACCGAAATGCCCGGCGCGCCAGCCCGGATACCCGGGTACAGAGGAACACGGGGAGGGCAAAGCCCCCTATAACATGTAAAAGCCCGCCGATATTCGGCGGACTTTTACTTATCCCGGCAGGATGATATTTCCCATGTCGTGCACAAAATCCGGCTCACGGCCTGCGGGGTTCCCTCCAGTTTTTGCGCATCCGCACTTCGATCCCGGGCGTCGCGTCGTGCGCCATCGTCTCCACGATGTCGTCCCACACCTCCTGAACCCAGCCGACACGTCGCCGGCAATGCTTCAGCACCTCGACCGCCCAAATCTTCACGGCGACCTTCGCCCCCGGATCGACTGCCCACCGGGCGGCAGCCTCGGCAATCCGCTCCAGATCCCGCACCTCGGGCGTGTAACGCCCCAGC
The DNA here is from genome assembly GCF_002320215.1 of Alistipes sp. UBA1686. Lineage (NCBI taxonomy): Bacteria > Pseudomonadati > Bacteroidota > Bacteroidia > Bacteroidales > Rikenellaceae > Alistipes > Alistipes sp. UBA1686. The sequence goes on along the minus strand of NZ_DCKA01000019.1, from coordinate 16,404 downwards.
AGGTCGGCCATGACCTTTGCGAAATGGCGCCGGGCGCTGGGATCGGCGCAGGCAGGGAAATCCTTCCGGCAAAACAGGCCGGCATAGGGCATGAACGAATCCGGGGTGTCGAAATAGATCTTTTCGAGCACATACGCACCCCGGAAAGCCACCTTGTGCCCCACGGCACGCGGCAACCCCTCGTAGCGGGAGGTCACCACCTCATACAGCAGCCCCACGGCACCCGCATCGCGCACGCGCCGGGCCACCGTGTCGGCAAAATCGGAATAAAACCGCTCCGACAGGCATTTTATCAACTCCGCTTCCACCATACCGGTATACTCCCGCCGAACCCCCGATTCTGAAGGTTCGCCATACAGCAACCCCGAAAAGCCCGGGGCCTTACGGCCATGCCGGACGCCACAGCATGAAGAACGCCGTCAGAACAACTTTTTCTTCGACGTCGTAACGACAAAATCCTTCAGGTAGAAAGGTTCGAAATAGGCGATATCTTCCGTGCATCCCGCATCGAGCGCACGCTGGGCCAGCCGCGCAAGCCCGCGTGCGGAAGGGGCTACCTCGACAAGCACGGCGTCGGGCAGTATCCCGGCGCATTTGCGGGCCCCGCTGCCGAAGATCACGAACGGCCTCCCCTGCGAACGGAAGTGCGCAAAGCTCTCCCCGTCGACGACCTCGGCCGAAACTTCGTTCAGGGGCTTGCCAGTTGTATCGAATACCTGCGCATAGACCTCCATGCGGCGGGCATCGACCATCGGGCAAAGGCAGGCATGTTCCCAGTCGGGGACGGAAAGAATTCCGGCTTCGTAGTCTTCGAGCGCCACTTCGGCCAGCGCATCGAGCGACCCGACGGCCACCAGCGGCTTACGCACCCCGTAGCACAGCCCCTTGGCGAACGAAACGCCGATCCGCAGCCCCGTATAGGAGCCGGGGCCCTTGCCCACGGCCACGGCATCCAGTTCATCGGGCGCAATGCCCGTTTCGCGCAAAAGCTCGTCGACGAACACGCCGACCTTGCGGGCATGGTCGCGCCCCTCGTCGCTCTCGCGCAGCGAAAGCAGCTCCCCGTCCTTTGCAATACCGACCGAACAAACGTCCGTACCGGTCTCGATACATAGAATCAAGCTCATATCTTCGATAAATTCAAACTCAATCGTCCAAAATACCCAGGTGCTCCAGCGCCCGGGCAATGCCGTCGTCGTCGACCGTAGCGGTCACGTAGTCAGCGGCGTTCAGCGCCTCGTCGCAGGCATTGCCCATGGCAATCCCCACCCCCGCGGCAGACAACATCGCCACGTCGTTGCCGCCGTCGCCGAAGGCCGCGACCTCCGAAGCCCGTAATCCGCAGGCGGACATAAATTCCCTCATACCCGTGGCCTTGTCGATGCCTGCGACATTGATGTCGGCGAAAATCGGGCACCACCGGCTCGCCGCAAGCCCGGGCAACAGCGCCATGACGCGCCGTTCGGTCTCCGTATCCAGATAGAAACACATCTGGCAGCACTCGCTCCGGCCGAAAAGCGCACGGAGGTCGGTCTGCTCGGGCACGGGATGCGCGACCATATGCGCCAGCCGTTCCACCTCGGGCGTCACACGGTTGACGAATACACCGCTCTCCAGTTCCAGCGCCAGCGGGAATCCCATCTGCGAGGAGAGCTCCATGGCGCGTTCGAAATCGGCCCGCGGGATCGGGTGCTGGCTTACCACACGCCCGTCGGCAGCCACACACCGTGCGCCGTTGAGCGACACCACGCCGTCGTAGGGAATCCCCTCGAGCGGAGCGAGGTCGTTCGCCGCACGCCCCGTAGCGATAAAGAGCCGGATGCCCCGCGCATGCGCTCGCACCAGGGCATCGCGTGCCGAAGCGGGTATTTCATAGGTCTCGAAACTGATCAGCGTACCGTCCACATCGAGGAAAACAGCTCGTATCATCGTTTGTAATTTTTCATCGCCTTGTCGATCTCACGCTTGGCATTGTTTTCCTTCAGGTATTCGCGCTTGTCATAGGTCTTCCGGCCCCGGGCCAGCCCGACCACGACCTTGGCCAGTCCCCGTTCGTTCAGGAACAGGCGCAGCCCCACGATCGTGAGGCCCTTGTCCTGCCCCGCGCGCTGGAGCTTGTCCAGCTCGCGGCGGTTGAGCAGCAGTTTCCGGTCGCGGCGCGGCGCATGGTTGTTGCAGGTGCCCCACCCGTATTCGGCGATGTTGACACCCCGTATCCACAGCTCACCCTTGTCGAAATAACAGAACGAATCGGTCAGCGAAGCCTTGCCCGCACGGATGGACTTGATCTCGGTACCGACGAGCACGATGCCCGCAACGTACTCTTCCAGAATCTCATAGTCGAACGTCGCGCGCTTGTTACGGATATTTATCTTTTTCTGTTCACTCATATATTCGGAATCGGCACAATAATTGCCTATTTATTCGCAGGGGTGGGAATCGGTCAAGGTAACTAATTCTTTTATCTTTGATATGTTTTACACATCTTTCTGTTTATTTTCTGTTTGCACACGGTATGCGTAGTGATACGTGTACGACCCGAGACCCGCCCCTTTTTTCTTTTAAAATTCGAACCCCGGCATATCCCCGCCCGGCACTCCGCCGGGCGCGGTCATAATATCAACCGCTGCAATTTCTTTGCAATCGTCACTTTCACCTTGTTGAACCCGGCCAGCCGCTGGATCACCTCGCCGACCTGCTCGTCCGTGAGGCTCTCGTCCGCGAGCTTGGCCTGCCACTCCTTGATATAGCTTTCGATCACCTTCGACTTGTAGAGCGTCACGGCCTTCGGCACCCCTACGGCCAGCATCTCGGCATCGCTCTCGACATGGATGTCCTTGCGCCGCCACAGCTGGCTGGCCACGTAATTGTCGTCCGACGTAAGGATGTCGACCGAGGCGTTGCACACCTCCGGGTCGGGATGGTTCAGGAAAAAGTGCGCCGGGACTTCCACCCCCGTACCGAGAATCTTCCACTGCTCACGGTAAGTTGCCAAAATACTGTTGTATAGCGGATTGCGAAACGTAAGCCCGTCGCTGTCCAGTTCCAGGAAGATCACCTCCGCGACGTTGCACGCCACCATCGTGCGCCCCTCCTTGAACTCGAACGAACAATGGCCGTATTTGAGCAGGTATTTCACCAGTTCGCGTTCGAGCGCCTCGGTGCTGCTCCCTGCCTCGACCTGCTTCACGAATTCCACCTCGGGCTGCGGAGCCTCCGCCTTCCGCAACGCCGTCTGGCGGCGTACGAATTCGTCAGCCTCGCGGTCGCCGGTCGTCGCCATGCGCTTGCGCGCCACCTCCGAGATCAGGATGTTCTCGTCGATGTCCATGATCCGCGCGCACTCCTTGATGTAAACCGACCGCTGGATCGGATCGGGAATCTGCGCGATCGACTGCACCATGTCGGCGATCAGCGCCGCCTTCCGGATCGGGTCGCCCTGGGCGGCCTCCAACAGCAATTTTGCTTTGAAGGCCAGGAAATCCTGCTCGTTGGCCCGGATATATTCCTGCACCTCGGCCGCAGTGTGCGCCCGGGCGAAGGAGTCGGGATCCTCGGGTTCGGGCAGCAGCACCACGCGCACGTTCATCCCCTCCCGGAGGATCATGTCGATCCCGCGCAGCGAAGCGTGGATACCCGCCGAGTCTCCGTCGTAAATGACCGTGATATTTTTCGTAAAACGGTTCAGCAGGCGTATCTGCTCGGTCGTGAGCGATGTCCCGGACGACGAAACGACGTTCTCGACACCCGCCTGGTGCATCGAAATCACATCGGTATAGCCTTCGACCATGATGGCGAAGTCGAGCTGCTGGATCGCCTTCTTGGCGAAATAGAGTCCGTACAGCTCACGTTTCTTGCTGTATATCTCGCTCTCGGGCGAATTCTGGTACTTGGCAACGGTCTTGTCGGTACGCAGCGTACGGCCGCCGAAAGCGACGATGCGCCCCGAAATGTTATGTACGGGGAAAATCACCCGGTCGCGGAAGCGGTCGTAGAGCGAACCGTCGCTCTCGCGTTCGAGCGAAAGGCCGGTAGAGACCAAGAACTCCTTTTTATATCCCGCCGCCAGCGCATCCTTCGACATCCGGTCGCCGCGCGCGGGGCAGAACCCGAGGCCGAACTTCTTGATCGTGGCGTCGGTCATGCCGCGTTTCTGGCGGAAGTAAGCCATGCCCACGCTCATCCCCTCAGTCTCGTGATGGAGGTAGTTGGCAAAATAATCGGCCGCCCAGCCGTTGAGTGCGAACATCGACTCGCGGTCGTCGTTGCGGCGCACCTCTTCCTCGGACATCTCCTTCTCCTTGACTTCGATGCCATAGCGTTTGGCCACCATCTTCAGGGCTTCGGGATAGGTGATGTTCTCGTGCTCCATCAGGAACGTGACGGCATTGCCGCCTTTGCCGCAGCCGAAGCATTTATATACCCCCTTCGAGGGCGACACGACGAACGACGGGGTTTTCTCGTTGTGGAACGGGCAGCAGGCCTGGTAGTTCACGCCCTTGCGCTTGAGCGTGACGTACTCGCCGATAATATCCACGATATTGGCGGCTGCATAAATGCGGTCTACTGTTTCCCTGTCGATCATGTCTGCAAAGATAGCAATAATTCCCCAACCCTTAGCGGGGTGCAAAAAGTTTTTGCCGGGCGGAGAAGATCAGTACCCAACCGTCCTGATGTCTTCCAGCTCGGCGCGGATGGCCTCGTTCAATCCGCAGGCAGGCACCAAGCCTCGGGTGATGAACCCGGAACCGAGCGTGTCATCCATCTGGCAGCGGAAGCAGCACTCCTGATTTTCCCGTGCACGGAGAAAAACAAGCTCAGGGCGCAGCGGAGCGTATCTTCGTGCACCTTGTCCAACTCCCCGCGGCCGGATGCGGCGGCACATTGCCGCATGGCATACATCTCGGTCGTAAAATCGGCGATCACCCCTTCCGACATATCGAGGTGGCGCAGCACATCGGACTTGAACAGCCCGACAATCTCCCGGGCATCCTGCCGTTTCTGGCAGTTCGTAATAAGCCGCCCGCCCCCGAACGTAATGACGACACCCAGGATCACGGCCAGGGAATTGAGCCGGAACGACTTCCAGCCTTCGCTTTCGAACAGCTTCATACGTTGCACACGATCTATCGGCACAAAGCTATACATTATTACCAGGGATATGGCGTGGCGGGACAATTTTAACTGTCCCCGGTACGTTTCAAAACAGACGCTCCGCCTTGGCCAAACCGGGGCGACATTTCACCATACCGTTTTTTTTACCTACTTTTGCACCATGGATTTCAAGTTGGTATCGGATTACGCCCCGATGGGCGACCAGCCGGAAGCGATCGCACAGCTCGTCGGCTCGATCCGGCACGGCTCCAAACATAACACCCTGCTGGGGGTGACAGGCTCGGGAAAGACCTTCACCGTGGCCAACGTCATCGCGCAGCTGAACCGCCCGACGCTCGTCCTGAGCCACAACAAGACGCTCGCGGCGCAGCTTTACGGCGAGTTCCGCAATTTCTTCCCGGAGAACGCCGTGGAGTATTTCGTCTCCTACTACGACTATTACCAGCCGGAGGCCTACCTCCCCTCGACGGACACCTTCATCGAAAAAGACCTTTCGATCAACGCCGAGATCGAGAAACTGCGCCTGCGCACCGTAGCCACGCTGCTGTCGGGGCGCCGCGACGTGATCGTCGTATCGAGCGTATCGTGCCTCTACGGCGCCGGCAACCCGGCGGATTTCCATGCCACGGCCATCAACATCCGGGTCGGGCAGGTCGTCAGCTACAAGCATTTCCTCTACAAGCTGGTCGAAGCGCTCTACACGCGCACCGAACGCGACCTGGAACCGGCGACGTTCCGCGTCAACGGCGACACGGTGGACATCATGGCGGCCTTCGGCGAATTCGGCAGCCAGTGCTTCCGCGTAATGTTCTACGACAACGAAGTCGAGGCCATCCAGACCATCGACCCCGCGACGGGGCAGCGTATCCACTCGCTCGACAACCTGACGCTCTACCCCACGAGCCTCTTCGTCACCACCAAGGAGCGCATCAACTGCGCCGTACAACAGATATACCTGGATCTGGGCAGGCAGATCGAATTCTTCGAGCGTGCCGGACGCACGACAGAGGCGCAGCGCATCAAGCAGCGCGTGGAATACGATGTCGAGATGATCAAGGAGTTGGGGTACTGCCCCGGCATCGAGAACTACTCGCGTTATTTCGACGGCCGCGCCGAGGGCACGCGCCCTTTCTGCCTGATCGACTATTTCCCGAAGGATTACATGCTCGTCGTAGACGAAAGCCACGTCACGCTGCCGCAGGTACACGCCATGTACGGCGGCGACCGCGCCCGCAAGGAAAACCTCGTGGAGTACGGATTCCGGCTCCCGGCGGCCAAGGACAACCGTCCGGTGACCTTCGCCGAGTTCGAGCAGTTGCAGGGCACGTCGATCTACGTGAGCGCCACGCCCGCCGACTACGAACTGATGAAGAGCGAAGGCGTGATCGTCGAACAGCTGATCCGCCCCACGGGGCTGGTCGACCCGCCGCTCGAGGTGCGCGTCACGGCCAACCAGATCGACGACCTGCTGGAGGAGATCGACAAGCGCGTGAAAGACGACGACAAGGTGCTCGTGACGACCATCACCAAACGCATGGCCGAGGAACTTTCGAAATATTTCGACCGGGTGGGCGTGCGCAACCGTTACATCCACTCGGACGTGGATACGCTGGAACGCATCCAGATTCTGGAAGACCTGCGGGCCGGAATGTTCGACGTGCTGGTGGGCGTGAACCTGCTGCGCGAAGGCCTCGACCTGCCCGAAGTGGCGCTGGTGGCGATCCTCGACGCCGACAAGGAGGGTTTCCTGCGCAACGTGCGGTCGCTGACGCAGATCGCGGGACGCGCCGCGCGCCATTCACAGGGCAACGTGATCCTCTATGCCGACACCTGCACCGACTCCATGCGCTTCGCAATCGAGCAGAGCAACCGCCGGCGCGAGAAACAGGTGCGCTACAACATGGAGCACGGCATGCTGCCGCGCCGGGCGCAGAAGAGCGGCACGGGGCAAAGCACCCTGCTCTCCGCGCGCACCGACGTCCCGGAAATAGCGGCGAGCTACCCGCTCGCCGAAGACCACTACATGGCCGCCGCGGACGTACAGAGAACCTATGCCGCAAGCGAGAACATCGACACGCTGATCGACAAGGCGCGCGAAGACATGGAACGTGCGGCCAAATCGCTCGACTTCCTCGCCGCCGCGAAATTCCGCGACAGGATGTACGAACTGCAGAAACTCAAGGAGGAGAACCGGAAAGGCTGACACGCCCGGCCCCGCGGTTATTCGCGGACGGCGTTGCGAAAGGTGAAATACTTGGCAGCCAGATAGCTGTACACCATCGTCCCCAGCGAGGCCATCATTTGCGAAGGCGTCGCCCAAAACCCGCACAACTCGACGAAGAATTTCAGGAAGAGATAATTGACCACCACCGAGCCGGCGACGGAGAGGAGGTAGCGGAAAAGCTGCGTCCCCGTGGCAAGCGGCGAACGGCGGAAAGCCACGTGGCGGTTCAGCCAAAACCCGGTGAAAAAGGTCAGCGGAAAAACAATCAGCATCGCCGCGACATGCGGGGAAACCGCGATGAACCCGAGGTCGAGCAGCTCCTTGTCGAGCACGAAATTATAGAGCAGGAAATAGCACCCCCAGCCGAAAACCACGTTCGCGCCGCCGCAAACGGCATAACGGAACGTCTGGCGCGGCAATAACGCAGAAACAGGCCGGCGGTAGAACCAGTCGATGAAACGGATTATCAGCTCGGAAAGACGCATCAACGGGCAGTGTAAGTCCACAGCCCGGGGAAACGGTCGCTATAATTACGGATGAACAACGTACATGCCTCCGCATCGGGCGCCTCGAAAGGTGAAACCATGAATTTATTGCCGAAACGGTAGACCCCGCAGCGTACCGATGCATCCCTGGCTTCGGCATCCGCGGCGGCACGGGCCGCATTTTCCGGCGTACTGAAAACCCCCAACACGACATACCGGTGTCCCGAAACGAGCGATGCAGGCTCCGTGGAGACCCGTGCCGCCGACCCGGGACGCAGTCCGGCAGGTTTGGCATCCGCACGGTCACCGGCGCTATCCGCCGTCCCGGCCGCACCCGCAGCACTGCTCCCGGCAACGTCGGTTTCCGCAGCCTTCGTTCCCGCAACTGCCGTCGCAGTCCCGTCGTCCGTCACACCGGCCGTCGCGGACGAATCGGCGGGAATCCCCGCATCCGCGGCGGGCAAGGTGCGCGCTACTTCGGCGATCGCGCCGGGTTCCGGAATATCGGAAGAATTGATGCGCAGGAATTCGGCGCCGCCGAAACCCGCCGCAATCACGATCGCCGCGATGCCGACCCACAGCGCCCAGTCCAACCGGCGGGCAGGCTTGATCCGCACGGGCTCGTGTCCCTGCGGGTTCAGCAGCCTGTCGAACGCGGGTGCAAGCGTAAAATTCTTGAATTTGAGCACGCCGACGCCCTCTATGGTCAGCACGTCGCCCTCGCGCGTGCGGGAAAGCCAGCGGTCGTAAACATCCTGTGCTCCGGCAGCGTCGCAGTGCAGCGTACGCGCCAGTTCATCGGCAAGCGATACCCCCTGCTGCTGCGAAGAGAAGGATACCACGCGGCAGGGAGGAAGGACTGTACGTTTGGAAAGCCGCCTGGCACCGCGCTGCTCGACAAAGAGCGACCCTACGCCGGGCAGGAACACCCCGCTTCCGCCGGCAAGCAGGTTGCCGACAAGGCGGTTCACTTCATCGACCATCGGGTAATTGCTCATCGTTTCTTCTTTTTTGGAGTCGCTGCCGGGGCTTTCGGCACCGGAGCGGGGGAAACTTCGGGCCCGGACACACTCCGGTAAATCATGTAAATACCCAGCACGATAAACGGAATGCTCAGCCATTGCCCCATATCGAGCACCCATCCCTGTTCGAACGCCTCCTGCTCGGTCTTGATGAACTCGATGAAGAAGCGCGTCAGGAAAATCCCGAGCAGCCCGATGCCGAACAGGATGCCCGGACGGCGCCGCGCGATGTCCTTCGCATAATAGAGCCAGCAAAGGATGCCGAAGGTGATCAGGTAGCAGAGCGCCTCGTAAATCTGGGTCGGGTGTACCGCCGCGGGGGCGAACTCGTTCACCCACTTGGCCGAGCGGACGAATTCGAAGCCCCACGGCAGGGTCGTGGCCATGCCGAAGATCTCCGAATTGAACAGGTTGCCCAGCCGGACGACGGCACCGCCGATGCCCACCGCGATCATGATGCGGTCGAGCGACCAGATATAGGGCAGCTTGTTCTTGCGCGAGAACAGCCAGAGGCCGATCAAGAGGCCGATGGCGGCGCCGTGGCTGGCCATGCCGCCGTCCCGGAAACCCGTGATGATCGTCCACGGCTTGCTGAGGTATTCCATCGGGTCGTAGAAGAGGCAGTGCCCCAGCCGCGCCCCGATGATCGTCGCCAGAGTGCCATATATAAAAATCGACTCGGAGACCTTCGGCGGAAGCCCCTCGCGCTTGCAGAAGTTATCGAAAAACTTGGCGCCGATCAGGATTGCCAGCGCCCACATCAATCCGTAATAGCGGATGTCGAGCGACCCGATGGAGAAGAACACCGGGTCGAAATTCCAAACGATGCTTAACGGTCGTATCATTTATTCAGTTCTTGCAGGTTGACTTTTTTGAGCGTAAACGAGAAGGTACTCCCCACGCCCGGTTCGCTGCGCACGCTGATGCGTTCGCCGTGCGCTTCGATGATATGCTTCACGATCGCCAGGCCGAGCCCCGTACCGCCCTGCTCGCGCGAGCGTCCCTTGTCGGTACGATAGAATCGCTCGAAGACGCGGGGCAAATCCTCCTTACTGATTCCCAATCCGTTATCCTCCACCTCGACAAGTATTTTGTCGAGCATGTCGCGAAAATGGACGCGCGTCAAACCGCCCTCCTTCCCGTAGCGGATCGAGTTGATGACGAGGTTCACGATGACCTGACCGATGTAATGTTTGTCGGCCAGCACCCAAAACGGCGAGGGAAGGTTGTCGGCGCCCTTGATCGAAATCCGGATGCCTTTTTTGTCGGCCTCCATCTCGGCCTGCTCGGCGATCTCCTTCGTCAGCGCCACGATGTCGAACTTCTCCATTTCGAGGCGGTTCATGTTGCTCTCCAGCTTGGAGATGGTATCCAGGTCGTTGACGATATTGATCAGGCGGTCGATGCTCTTCTCGGCCCGCTCGAGGTATTTGCGGTTGATGAGCTCGTCCTCCAGGCCGCCGTCGAGCAGTGTCGAGATATACCCTTGTATATTGAAGATCGGGGTCTTGAGTTCGTGCGCCACATTGCCCAGGTACTGCTTGCGGAACTGCTCGGTCTCCTTGAGGCGGGCGATCTCCTTGTCGTTCGTATCCGCCCACGCCGTGAGTTCCTCGCCGATATTCTCGACATGCTTGTCCTTCAGCTCGGAAAAAATCTCGTGCGTATGCACGTCACGCGAAAGCACGATGGAATAGATCGGCTTGAGCTTGTAAGCCACGTATTTGCGGATGATGAACAGCGCCACGAGCGCCACGACGACAAAGACGGCGCCGCAGACGCACAGCGTCACCCACCACACCGCATCGAGCAGCGTCATCGTCCCGGCCACAATGGCCGTTGCGAGGAGCGCGATCCACAGCGATGCGCCCTCTTTTGTTTTGATGTACACCATAGGCTTACTTCGTATAATTTTGCATGAGACGGGCGATGTACTTGCCCACGATGTCGAATTCGAGGTTCACGACCGAACCCACGCCGATGCGGCAGAAGTTCGTATGCTCGAACGTATAGGGAATGATCGCCACGCGGAACGACGACTCCTTCGAGTCGCAGACCGTCAGGCTCACGCCGTTGACCGTCACCGACCCCTTCTCCACGGTACAGAGCCCACCGCCCTGCGGTTCGTAGGCGAACGTATAGTACCAGCTGCCGTCGGCGTCCTCGCGGGCCGTGCATACGGCCGTCTGGTCGACATGCCCCTGGACGATATGCCCGTCGAGCAGCGCATCGGGTTTCATCGAGCGTTCGAGGTTCACCAGATCGCCCACAGCCAGCAGGCCGAGGTTGCTCCTGTCGAGCGTCTCCTTCATCGCCGTGACCGTATACGTATCATCGCGGATGTCCACAACTGTCAAACATACGCCGTTATGTGCTATGCTCTGGTCGATTTTCAACTCGCGGCAAAAGTCCGCGCGCAGCGTAAAATCCTTATTCTGACGGTCGGTACGGATGTCCACGACCTCCGCCATGCGTTCCACGATCCCTGAAAACATATTCTCAACTGTTTATTATCAATTTGCCTTTAACTTTATATACCGAGCTTATATCACTGACATTCAGAATTATGTCGTCATAATTTTCCCGATCGCCGGCCACCAGGCGGAGTTTGTCCTCCCCGTCGGCGAGCCGAACTATCCGCAAAGTTACAATTTTTCGGCTGACAATCACATATTCCCCCCCGGGAATAATTGCATCCCGGTCGACGGCCTTCAGCAAGACCACCGCACCCGGCGGCAAGGCGTCCCCCATGGCACGTCCCATGTAACACATGGCAAGGTCGCACTCACCCGCCTGCGGGATGACCAGGCTGCTCTCGGCCTCGAGGTGGGTGACGTGCGCGATGGCCTGTTCGACGTCCACATTATAAAAAGGTATCTGGGCGCCGCGCAGTTTCCCGTCCGCGAACATCTGCCCCTCCCCCGTCAGCAGCCACAATTTATCCACCTGCGGGAATTTGGAGACGATGCGGTCGGCCACGTCGAGCGAAATGCCGTTGTTACCGCGTTTAATCTGGTAGAGGTTTTCGCCGCATGCAAGCCCGATATGGCGGGCGAAGTAGTTGGTTGACATGTTCGCCCATTTGATTACGGCTTCGATCCTCTGCCAATTATTCTGCTTTTCTCGCATTTTATTAGTAAAAATTAAAAAAAAATTTGTATCTTTGCACTCCCGGTCCCGTAGTTCAATGGATAGAATATAAGATTCCGGTTCTTACGATATGGGTTCGATTCCCGTCGGGACTACAAAGGCACAAGTGCACAGATTGCTGCACTTGTGCTTTTTTGTTAGCGTCAATTCACAATCTTTTATTCAACAAAAATAAGAACAAATTTTCATTAGTCAATAAAAAACAGCATAATTAAGCCATAAAATAGCATATTCAGACATATCACAAAAAAGTCCGTATCGCTTCGGGTACGGACTTCTCCAAGTCGTATTTCACGTCCCAGGGACGTGCAAACAGGATATATCAGTTGAATGTCAGAATGAAAGGCGCACTCCGAGACGGAGGGTCAGCGACAGGGAAGAATCAGTGCGCGATGTACGCAGGGTGGTTTCCGTAAAGTAGTGCGAAACCTCGGGCTCAAAGTAAAGCCCGACATAATTGCCGAGGCGGTACTGTGCTCCGACGGCCCCGGCCACCGACCACTGGACTTTGGGTTCGTCAACGGATTTGGAGCCGAACTTGGCAGACACGCATTTCTCGAGCATACCGCCTGCGCCCACGTACATCGAGAAACGCCCGGTTTCGAGGAACTGCCAGTTAAGGCGCAGGGGAACCCCGATGAAGTGAAGCTTTTGGCTGATATCCTCGCCGCCGGACTGCATGCTCACGTCCGACCATAACAACGTATAGTTCACACCGCTTTCGAGCGACAACCCGTACGCGAACTCCTTGCGCACCGAAAGGCCGAAGCTGAGCGGCTGATGGTGGCGGAACGAATAATCCTCGTAATTGTATTTCAATTGCGCCATCGTGCCGTTGGTACCGCCTACAAATATGTCGGACATCACCAGATTGGGGCCGACACCGCCCGACGCCCCCGATGATCCGGTCACACCGCCTGCGGCGAAGAGCGAAACCGAAGTCTTGCGCCGGGGACGCCTGTATTCCTGCACGCCATCGGCCAGGTAATCGTACGTGCCCGGGTATTTGCGGGGCTGAACGGCCTGCCCGGCAGCCTCTTCTCCCGGGTTCCCGTCCGTGGCGGACGCCTGTCCGGCGACTGCCGCACGCACGGCCGGCCGCGTGCCGTCCGCCGCGGCATCCCCGGTAGCAGCAGCCGCTGCGGAGGCCTTTCCGGAAGCCTCGCTCACTGCCACCGCATTTTCCGCAACCGAATTACCGGTGACGGCGTTTGCAGCAACCGCCTCCCCGGCGGGCGCAGCTCCGGACGTCAAAGCCGCTGCACGGCCGTCCTCGAAGCCCCGCATATCGGCGGCGGCAAGGGCATTCCGTCCCGGTGCAATCCCGGGAGCCGTCCCCGCACCGGGCTCCTCGCCCGGCAGCGCCGCAGCCCGCACGGCCTCTTCGGTCGGAACGGCTGCGCGGAGCGTCCCCGCGAGCGTCCCTTCACCGTCTCCCGCCGGTGTCCCATCGACCTGAGCCATGTCCGCAGCAGAGCTGCCGCTGTCCATCGCCGTTGCAATAACAAACCCTTTATCCCCTAAATCCCGGTTTTCATGCAGCAGGTATCCCCCGCCACCCAGGAAAATCAGCACAGCGGCGGCAGCGGCAGCAATCCGCGGCCAATGGCTACGCAACACGGAGATACGCGGGTGAGGCCCGAGCTCGCGCTCCAGCCGCGCCCAACCATCGGCCGGGGGTGTCACCTCGGTATCCCGGAGCGCACTCCGCATTACGTCTGTCCAGTCTTTATTTTGTTTCATAATTTAATGTGTCTCCATATAGGCCCCTATTCTGCGGGCCAGCAGTGCCCGCGCGCGGAATAACTGCGACGAGGAACTTTTTTCGTTGATCCCCAGCATCTGCGCGATGTCGCGGTGCGAATAGCCTTCGATGCAGTAGAGGTTGAACACCGTACGGTAACCGTCAGGCAATTCGCTGACGAACCCCATCAGCACGTCGCGCGGAATACGCGCCACTTCCGACGGGTCGGGCTCCGGGATGTCGGGCAACTGCCTTCCTTCGTCGAGCACCGTCATGCTCAGTTTGTTCCGGCTGCGGAGCCATTCGAGCGCCACGTTCACCGTGATCCGTTCCATCCAGGCACGCAGGGAACCGGGGCCGCGGTAGGAAAAACGGTCGAAAGCACCGTAAATCTTCAGGAACGCATCGTGCATCAGGTCTTCGGCGGTAGACCGGTCGCCCGAATAGCGGAGGCAGACGGCCAACAGACGGCCTGCATAACGGTCATACAGCTCACGACGGGCCGCATTATCCCCTTTTCTGCACCCCTCGGCCAGTATCTGCTCCTCCATTCCCATATTTGCGTTCATCTTATAAACGGTGTAGCCATCAAAAGACTGCACGGCACCCGAAAAAATTTATGCCCGTGCAGTATTCCGCCCCGCCCTGCATTTAATTAGTGAAGATAACGCAAAAATAATTATAAATATGAAAAGATTCGGATTATTTCTTCTCGTGACCATGGCTGCGGCCATTTTCACCTCCTGCAACGATTCGGACGGGGACTACCCCAGGCTTTCGGCTTTCGCTTCGGTAAAGCCGCTCGAAAATAACGATTTCTATGTCGTTCTCGACGATGGCAAGACGGTGTACCCGGGCGACAAAAGCCGCATAGGCAGCTATAAGGCCGAGGAAGACCAGCGCGTCGTCATATATTTCAACCTGCTGAATACCAAAGTGGAAGGATACGATTACAACATGGCGCTCTATTACATACAGGACATCTACTCGGGCGGCACGAAAGTCGTGACCACCCAGGAGGAACTCGACGCGCTGGAAGACGACAAAACCAGCTTCAAGGAGGCATTCCTCAACAGCAATTACCTCAATGTCTGGGTCGGGTTCAATGCCTGTGACCTCACGAAACACACCTTCCTGCTGGTACGCAACAACGTGACGGAGATCGCTCCTGAATACACGGAAGAGGGGTACCTGAACCTCGAACTGCGCCGCGACGCCCACGGCGACGAAGGCGGATACAACTACGACCGTTATGTCTCGTTCAAGCTGGATTCCTTCAAGGAGGATCTCGAAGGCAAGAAAGGTATCATCCTGCGTGTGAACACCCGCATGAACGGGGTGAAATACATAAAGATCGGGCTGCCGCGTGAGCAATAGCCGGAGCTTCCGGCAGCGACCCCGGCCCGCATATCCTGCGGGCCGGATTTTTTTTCGCCCCGCCGCGGCAAAGTAGCACAAAATCGTTATCTTTGCAACATGTCAATCGTACGCAACACAGAGAGCGATCTCGAATTCGAAAACAAGATACGTCCGCAGGAGTTGGAAACCTTCTCCGGGCAGGACAAGATCGTCGACAACCTCCATATTTTCATCAAGGCGGCGCTCATGCGCGGCGATTCGCTCGACCACGTACTGCTGCACGGCCCCCCGGGACTGGGCAAGACGACCCTTGCCAACATCATCGCCAACGAAATGCACGCGCAACTGCGCGTCACATCGGGTCCCGTGCTGGACAAGCCGGGCGACCTGGCCGGACTGCTGACCAACCTCAACCCCGGCGACGTGCTTTTCATCGACGAGATACACCGCCTGAGCCCGATCGTCGAGGAGTACCTCTACTCGGCGATGGAGGACTACAAGATCGACATCGTACTCGACAAAGGCCCTTCGGCACGTTCGATCCAGATCGAGCTGGCGCCTTTCACGCTGATCGGCGCCACGACCCGCAGCGGGCTTCTCACATCGCCCCTGCGCGCACGCTTCGGCATCCAGTGCCATCTGGAATATTACGACGCCCCGGTACTGGCCGGCATCGTCAGGCGTTCGGCACGCATCCTCGACGTCTCGATCGACGACGATGCGGCGCACGAGGTGGCCCTGCGCTCACGCGGCACGCCCCGCATCGCCAACGCCCTGCTGCGCCGCGTGCGCGACTTCGCAATGGTCAAGGGCGAAGGGCACATCGACCTGGGAATCACCAGAATCGGGCTTTCGGCGCTCAACATCGACTCGCGCGGCCTCGACCAGATGGACAACAAGATACTCGGCACCATCATCGAAAAGTTCGGCGGGGGCCCCGTCGGGCTGAATACCATCGCCACGGCCGTCGGCGAAGACGCCGGCACGATCGAGGAGGTCTACGAACCGTTCCTCATCAAGGAAGGGTTCCTCAAACGCACGCCCCGGGGGCGTGAAGCCACCGAACTGGCCTACCGGCACTTGGGGTTCACCCCACCCGGCAACCCCGAAACCCTGCTGTTTTGAGGCATCCGCCCGAACCGGCCGGCAGCCGTCACCGCCGCACTCCCCGATTCCGAACCAGACATTTTTAAAATAAACACATAGCGAAAAAGTAAATTTGGGCAAAGCGTAGCGAATTAGCTGATAGAGCGTTCGTTACGCTTTGTTTTTCTATGGGGGCAGAGCCAACGAAATACCACCTCG
>NZ_DCKA01000004.1:0-92325 GCF_002320215.1 Alistipes sp. UBA1686 | reverse complement strand
GGCGGCCGAGGCATCATGCCGAGGTCGATCCTTGCCGCTGTCGACGTGACTTCGGCTAACTTTGCGTCGTGTTGTGAGTGAGGCGACCGCTCTCCCCCGGCCGCCGAGTTCGCTTGTCGAGCGACGGCGGACGCGAGCGTGCCGGGCGGCATCGTCGCCCGGAGGCGCGAGTTCAGGGGGCGCATGGCCGCGCATGGGGATCACAGATCCGCGCGGCGACATAGCCGGGGATCCGGCAGCCGGCTATGGCCGGTTCCGCTTCCGCACGAATATTATTCCCCGTATAATAATATCAGCATCCGCAAACTCCGTGAGAACCGCGCCCCCAAGGCGCGGCGCGAAAACAAGCGTCCCGGCTGGTTCTAACCAGCCGGGACGCGATGTTGATGAGTGAAGGGAAGAAAATATTACTTACTGTAATGATAACGCATCGAGAGGATATAGACCTCGATCATTTCATCGTGCACCGAGTAAACGATGCGATGTTCAGTATTGATACGCCGAGACCACTTCCCGGCCAGATCATACTTCAGGGGTTCTGGCTTACCGATACCGGTGAACGGATGTTCCGCTATATCCGCCAGTAATGCGGATATACGATTCATAATCGCCTTGTTGCCGCTTTTCTTCCAAAAAGCGATGTCCGCCTGCGCTTGTTCCGAAAAGACTATTTCCATATATCTTCAGGAGCGATAACCTTTCCTTTGCCGTCGCGGATCTCCTGCTCGGCAGCTTTGATACGCTTCACATTCTCGGGGGATTTCATAAGATACTCGGTTTCCTTGATGGAGTTATATTCATCCAAAGACATCAACACGACCCCGGCTCCCCCGCCGCGGTTAATGATAACCGTATCCGAATCCTCGATAACAGAATCTATATAGGTTTTGAGATTCTGCCTTAAATCGGAATAGTTTGCTGTTCTCATTGCTCAACTTTATATTTTGTACTTAAATACGTACAAATATACGTACTTATTGTGTCATATGCAAATTTCTAACCGAAATAATATTCTATCAGGCTCCCAGCAACCGCGCCCCCAAGGCGCGGCGCGAAAAACAAGCGTCCCGGCTGGTTCTAACCAGCCGGGACGCGATGTTGATAGGTGAAGGGAAGAAATTACAAGAGCCATTTCTTTCCCTTATCTGTCTTACTCCAAATTAATATTGCCACTGCAAAAGCAATAATAAAAATAAAAATCCAAAATGCCGCCATACTTATTCCTCCTGTGTTTTATTTGTTTCTTTCTGCCGAAGTAACCCCAAGCCAATAAACAAGCAACTCAATGTCGCCCCGATCCCTCCGACATAAACAAGCCATCGCGAATTCTCTATATCACTAATTAAGGCCCCAACGACAACTGCCGTTAGAAGATATTTGGCAATATCCATGAACCATTTACCCAATTCCTTTCTCATAGGTGCAAATATAGCAAATTTTTCACCGAAATAGATAGACTTTGAAAACATCGACGGCGCAATGGCCGTCGATGTTCATAAGGTCAGACCTGAAAATTCGTGACCCGGTAAATCACACGGGCACGGGGCTTGTTCTCTTTATCCAACCACGCTTCGACCTTATCATAGGCTTCCACGTAGATAAAACGGCCTTTCTTCAGCAGATTGACGATTCCCTCGGCTGAGTTCTCCGGCTTGACATAAATTTCGCACTCCGCCCACTGGGCTTCCTTGATCGGGTTGCCCTGTTCGTCTTTGGCATCCGTATCCCGTTCTGCATACGCCACGCTGAACGATACGAATTTGTGACCGCCCTGCCCCTCGCGGCATTCGGCATCCTTACCGAGATTACCGGTAATCGTGATTCTCTTCATAGAAATTTGAACGATTAACCTATACATCGTGAGGTTCTGCGAGGCACTGCACCTCAAATTTACGAAAAATGTTTCACTTGTCAATGACAATTTCGGTCTTTGCATCAATCATTTCACCACTGCTAAAAGTCGCATTTCCACTACTTTCAAATTTCAGATACGCCCAGTCAATCCACAAAATCGCGTGGTTGTAGCACGCGCACTTATGAGTTAAAACAATCGTTTGTTTTTGTGCCGGATACTTTTTCGTAAGTGTTACGCGCGCCTGTATCTCGTGTGGTGCGTCGGAAGCGAAATAATCGAAATATAGGAGCTGGGTGCCGTTCTCGTCATCCAGCGAAAACCAAGACACATAACACAAGCCTTTGATCCCTGCGACATAATTGTAGCGCTCAAGCGCTTTATTCAGCCAAGCATGGGCGGCTTTCTCGTCGGGGAACTCCTTTTGTAATAACACTTGGTTACACATCTTGTCGGTGTAGGTTTTCGTAAGACAGACTGTTGCTAAATAAGTTTTCATAATTGTAAAATTTTAAAAGGTTAAATAGTGTGCTCCGCTGGGGCTTCGCTCCCCGCCATCCGCCGATCACATCGAGCGGAGCTGGTTAATACGTCAAAGAACTTTATTGCTGAAATCTCGCTAACATCCTCGTCACGCCCTTTATCCTTTCTATCAAACATATCATTTTCTCGAAGGTTTGCCGGGCTGTGGTTTCCCAGCCGACGGATGTTTTCAAGATTTCAAAGAACGAGGGGTCATCCCCTTACACGTTGCCTTCAGAGCCTTTCTGATACTCGTATCGAACACTGACATTTTGAAATAAAAATGGAGCGGCCGCCCGTTCCTCTGGAATGGGCATAGGCGGTCGCTCTCTACCGCTAAACCGGCGCAAGGGTTCCGGGAAATATTTTTGAAAAAATTTCTTCAGCGTGCCCCGGCCTGCCGGGGTAAATTTTTTCATCATAAACATAGTTCCCGAAAGGACTCCTAAGAAAATATTTCGCGGGTTCATTGCCCGGCAAAATGCAGTGTTCGTACTTTGTATCAGAATGGTCTGAAGGCAACGTGTAAGGGATGAGACCCGTCAGGTCGCAGAAATCTTGAATTCAGCCGGAGTGCGAAACCACAGCCCGGTCAGACCCAGAGAGAAAATACCGCTCTCCCTCGCAACGCGAGGGGTGTCCTGCCGCGACGTGGAGAAACGAACGACTTGCAACGCCCTGCAAGTCGTACGTTTTAGGAGCGACCAATGCCCCGCCTGCGGGGCATGGTATGAAATTACGAGCAAAAAAAGAGAGCCGGCGAACCGGCCCTCTACATTACCTTTTGGAAAATAATGTCTTCAACTTGATCTCGGCGGCCACTTCCGGACACACTTTTGCCATACGTCCAATTTTTTGAATCTGATTTTCGTTAGGCGTACATTTACGCAACCAACGTACGATGTCATCGGAATAGTTTTCCGTCACTTCAACCAGCTGGTCGATTATTTCTGACAATTTGCAGGCAGAAATATATTCGACCGATTCGACAACTTCACCACTCTCATCGATAAGTTCAATGTCGAAATAACCATCCAAAGAATTGGGGAAAATCACAACGGCTCCCTGATGTTTGAACCCACTGACCTTGAGTATAAAAGCCTTCCGACCAGCAAGGGTGCCACCAGCACCGCAGGTCACATTCCAACTCATGAGATTCAACGGTTTTTCAGCGAGAATCGACATAATTAAATCTGATGTAGACATAGCTTTTTGCAGACTTTATCCTCCTGCGCCGGAGTTCTACACTGCCGAAACACTCGGAACAGCGATGCGGCCCCAGCCGATCACGGCGACTGCCCGAAGGCAAGGACACGCAAGGAAATATTTACCGACGGCTCGGCCGGAGGGCGCAACGCGCGGATCAATATTTCCGCACCGGGCCCACGGGCGGCCGGCCTGAACAGGACGGGCGATCCTTGCCGCTGTCGCCGCGATGTCGGCTACCTTTGCGTCGTGTTGTGAGTGAGAGTACCGCTCCCCCCGGCCGCCGAGTTCGCTTGTCGAGCGACGGCGGACGCGAGCGTGACGGGCGGCATGGTCGCCCGGCCGCGCGAGTTCAGGGGGCTGCGGCCGGGTCGCCGCGAACGGCAGGCGAAGTCTGCCGGGCGACCGGCTGCCCTACCGGCAAAGGAATTCTTTGTGATGAATCACAAACTTTCCCCTTGCAGGTGAACGGAACAGAAAAAACCCCGGAGTTTCTACTCCGGGGCAACAAGTTACGGAAGCTCGTGAATTGTGATGAAATTCTCAGGGCAGAAGCAACGCCAGGCATTCCGCTCAAGGTCGAAATAATGCACACAGTCGTTTGTCGAACGGCTGCGGGATTTACTTCCGGCCCGGTACTCTTCCAGCAAGCAGGGCTTCAGTGTCCCGAAAGCCTCCCGGAGTGTCCCGTCCTGTTTGCGGTAACTGAATCTCACGGCCCGGTTACGCAACTGGATCAGGAGATTATCCAGTTCGTCCGTTTGCTGTAACGCTTCGTTGACTGCGTTTTCGACATCCAACCGCAAGGGCCAGTGCGGTAAATTGTACTTGCCCCGCAGTTTCTTCGTGAGAATCCGAATTAAACGCTCGTTATCCATAACTTTTTTGCAGACTTTATCCTCCTGCGCCGGAGTTCTAATACTGCCGAAACACTCGGAACAGCGATGCGAGCGCAGCCGGTCTCGGTGACATCAGGTAGGAGCCGGAAGAAAAATTTGCCGACGGCTCGCCGGAGGGCGCAGTGGACAAATTATTTGCACCGGACGCTTGCGCGGCAGGCCCCCGCGGCCTGCCGTCCGTACCGTTGTCACCGCGACTTCGGCTACCTTTGTGTCGTGTTGTGAGTGAGCACTACCGCTCTCCCCCGGCCGACAAGCGAGCTGGCCGAGCGACGGCGGACGCGAGCGGGCCCGGCGGCATCGTCGCCCGGAGGCGCGAGTTCAGGGGGCTGCGGCCGGGTCGCCGCGAACGGCAGGCGAAGTCTGCCGGCGGCCGGTTGCCGTTGCGAGAATTTTACGAACAAAAAAAAAGAGAAGCCCGCCTCCCGGCGGGCTTCTCGATCAGAAGAGGTTGAGTTGCACGATCTGCGGTGCTTCAGCAGCCGGTGACTCTGATGTTTTGGCGGGATCGGCCTTTATGCGGCGGCTCTCCCAGACGGCATAGCACAGCGTGTCTTCCCATTCCATTTTGGAAACTTCAGGTATACCCATCAGTTCCGGACGTGGGCGGACACGCCAGGCTCCATAGAAGTAATCTTTGGTCGGCCTAAGCGAATCATGCCAGATAACCTCGCCGTTCACGCCATGCAGGATGAAATTGCAGACCGTCATAAGGGCACAGGTTCGGTCGATGTCCTCGCCACAGCAGTAGTTACCAGGGAATTTCGCATGGGCAGCAATCAAGAACCGGCCGCTACCGCAGGCAGGATCTCCGAAATTCAACCCTTTTCCTGTCAAATCCCGTCCACCACTATTGATGGAAACCATAAAATCAACAATATTCTCTGGAGTAAAAAACTGGCCAGCGTTTGCACGCCGGCCATGTGAGGCAATTTGAGTTTCATAAAGATTCCCGAAGGGGTCGTACCACTCCCCGTCGTCGCGTACCTTCTTGTTCATCAGGAGTACTATCTCCTGAAAAAGCTCGAAGAAACGCTTGCGAATCTCCAGGTCTTTATATCGGCCGTGAGGCTTCCAGGGATTGTCGAAGCTGAACAGGTCAATGATGAAGGTCAACATATCGTCAAACACCTTGCTGTCGTCTTGGCCATAGGCAAGTGCCGAGAACTTATCCTCAAACGCCTTGTACTCGGCCGGAATCTGGATCTTAGACATGATACACCTCCTTTCCGGGCAGTTTGATCTCACCGCGTTCTACGAACCGGCCGTCACACCATAGCTCGACGGGGCCGAGTTCAAAGCCATGTGATAAGATCCAGTATTCGATATAATCCCGATACTCCTTACCGGTGAAGTTCTTGCCGGTGATATTCCGGAAGATCATCGGAATACTTGTCCACTCCTCGCCTTCGGCCCAAAGGAACGGTTCACCATTTTGTCTGATCTCGTCTCTCATAGCTCCCGATTTTTATAGTTATCGGCAATGAACAGGTCGTCGTTGCTTCGGTACACCTCGATCGTCGGTTTGCCATGATTATCTGTGATAGGCAGAGATTCCACCGTCTCAAGAAGTGTTTCATCCTCGAAGACACAATAGACGGTTTTTCCGGGTTCCGCATCCGGATCAAAACACAGAGGCGTATCCTTGCATTGCGCGGCGATCATGTCGGCTTCTTCCTGATTTTGGGCCGTGACAGTGAAGTGTCTGCGTTCCCAGCTTGTGCATAGCACATCCTGATAAAATTTGTAAATTGGCATAAAATGATTTGCAGTGTTTATCCTCCTGCGCCGGAGTTCTAATGCTGCCGAAACACTCGGAACAGCGATGCGGCTCAAGCCGATCACGGCGACTGCCCGAAGGCAAGGACACAGAAGGAAATATTTACCGACGGCGCGGCCGGAGGGCGAAGCGGATCAATATTTCCGCACTGGGCCCACGGGCGGCCGGCCTGAACAGGACGGTCGATCCTTGCCGCTGTCGACGCGATGTCGGCTAACTTTGCATCAATGTTGTGAGTGAGAATACCGCTCTCCCCCGGACGACGAGTTCGCTTGTCGAGCGACGGCGGACGCGAGCGTGCCGGGCGGCATCGTCGCCCGGAGGCGCGAGTTCAGGGGGCGCATGGCCGCGCATGGGGATCACAGATCCGCGCGGCGACATAGCCGGGGATCCGGCAGCCGGCTATGGCCGGTTCCGCTTCCGCACGAATATTATTCCCGTATAATAATATCAGCATCCGCAAACTCCGTGAGAACCGCGCCCCCAAGGCGCGGCGCGAAAAACAAGCGTCCCGGCTGGTTCTAACCAGCCGGGACGCGATGTTGATGGGTGAAGGGAAGAAAGCAGCTTTAGTTCTTCACTATATATGCCCAATAATGGAGTTTGTGTAGTTCATTATCCATTTGAATATTATTGTAATATAATAATATATTCGATGGTGAGTACGAAAAAAGGCACCTCGAATATTATCCAAAGCACCTTTACAAAACGGAAGAACCACAGTTCCTACTTGTCTCCAGCACAAACACTATTAATCTACTGCTGTCTCCCTTACCGCAAATATAATCATTATCGAACGAATCATACCGAAGAGGTAGCATATACCGTAATATTATTATAATACCGATATTATAGTAATACTCGTAATATTATAATATCCGGCACATAGGTTGTACGCGACGGGAACGAGAGTGCAAATATTATTGTAATATTTATATTAGAATAATATTCAAAAACAATACAGAGCTGATTATCTGCGCAATACAACAGATATTATTATATTATAATACTATCTGTATTACAATATTATCCTCTAAAAAAATAATCAGCGGATTATTTGCAGAATAGAAAACACAAAGCTACTTTTGCAATGAAGGGAAGAAAAAACGCACCGTTTATCTGGGGCTTTTTCTTCAAAATATAGTAAGCGTCGGAGACTTCGGAAACGAGTCTCCGATTTTTTTGCAAAAATGTTACCTATTCGAGGAACACGAATCTATTTTCTTCCCTTCACGATTCAACATCTTTTCCCAGCCATTTTGTCAATATATCGAGCAAAAAAACCTTATTCGGCCTCGCGCGCGCGTATTACGGTAACTTACCGTAGTAATGTTTTTGTTGTATAACAAATTGAATAAAATGTTTACCAATGTTGAATAGTGAATTTATCAAAGATAAATTCTTTGATAAATATATATATAAAGTAGAATTTGCAGAAATGTTACGTATTGTCCCCGGAAATTTGCAAGAATGTTACCTGTTTTTTTGCAGAAATATTACCTATTATTCCGCCCAAAAATAGTTTTTTGCAAAAATGTTACATATTCCCAACGCCATACATAGGCATCGGCATGGCCATATACGATTCGTTCAAACTGGCATATTTTTTACTGAATGACAGGTTTCTATACATTTGGGCTGCCTTGATCTCAAAAATTTCATCTTCAGACAAATTACTGGCCACAAAATCGAGAACCATGCGATTTGCAATATCTACTTTCTTCATATTAAATGAGATATAGCTTTTTGTCACGTTTTTTTTACCGTGACCAAGAGCAGCAGCGATCGTATCTTCCGGAACATCGAGAACCGAGGCCAACGTCGCCCACGTGTCGCGCGCATAATACGATCGCAGAAAAGGGTAGAGGCCGGTTTTCGTTTTTTTCCCCCAACGTGCTTTATCAACTTCAACCCTGCCAAACTCCTTCAGATGCTTGTTCATCATCTTCAGGAACGATCTGTAATCAGCACGTTCGTCCATGAAGCAAAGCAAATATTTCTTTCCCCTCCAGCGGTTGATGATCTCTTGGGCTTCGGGTTCAACCTTGATCGAATAGCGTTTCTTCGTTTTCTGACGACTGAACTCTATTCGACCGCCCACCATATCAGTCGGACGTAACAGAAGCAGATCGCCGATATTAATTCCAATCAGGTAAAAAGAGAGCATAAACACATCCAAATACCGCTGGCAGAATTCCTCAGCGGGAAAATCCCGGATAATTCGCAGATCCTTTACCGGCAGCGCCAGTTTCACAGGCTCTTCCGATGGCATTTCGAATTTTTTGAAGGGATACCAGTTCGCTTCCGCCACACCATAGGTCACTGCATCATTAAACAGGGTTCGCAGGTTTCGCAAATGAAGGTTTACACCATTGGGAGTCAGTCTTCGCACACCAGGTATAGCCCGCCCCTTGGCATCGAGGTGCTGCGAGAAGAGGAAACGCTCAAAGCCCAGCAGCCAAGCCTTATCGACATCTCTGAAAGACAACTTTCCTTTATCGTATGCCAAGATTTTCTTCAGCGTATGTTCGTGTGTGCCCCGCGTCGATGCGTTTGCGATGCGGTCGATATATTGCTCGTAATAGTCGATCAGGTCACCCCGCGCCGAGCAGGACACCGTTTGCGATGCAACAAGATATTGCTTCACCTCGCGGGTCGACATATTGGCGAGTTGGCCTGAAACCTCCAGCACGGTCAGTTTTTTCTCAAGAGACAACAACTGCTCCTGAAGGGCCATGTTAAATAGCCTTTTCGATTTGTGTTTGACGATTCGGCACGTCTGGGAATTCCAGTTCTCCGGAGCAAGGTAGATTTTCACAGGGATCTGGAATACGATCGAGCGTGTCGCCGAAACTGAAATTTTTAACGGATACAATTCGTCTTTTTTGCGCTGAACCCTAAGATCCAGAAATGGTTTTAATGTAGCCATAAATTTTTTAGCAAAACCAGTAGCAAAACCATTTGCACAAAATAGCACACTTTTGCACACTTTTCTCCTCTTACAGAACGCAGGGATAAAAAAGAGAAAAGCGGCTAAAAATACGTTCTACACGCATCTCTGACCGCTTTTTGATTAGTGGGAGCTGAGGGATTCGAACCCCCGACCCTCTGCTTGTAAGGCAGACGCTCTGAACCAGCTGAGCTAAGCTCCCGTAGTGAATGGCTTGGGACTGCAAAGGTAATTCAAAATATATGAACTCCAAATTTTTCATCGAAATTTTTCATTCTTTTTATCACCTACCCTGCAGGCGTTTCTGAAAGAACCTTACGCAACCCTCGCGCATCTGCGCCTGAACAAGGACTTGAACCTAGGACCCCATGATTAACAGTCATGTGCTCTAACCAACTGAGCTATTCAGGCATTCGGAAATCGGTTTTTCAACCGTTTCGGAGTGCAAATATATAGCAAAATTTCATTCCCGCAAAATTATTGCACGATTTTTTCTCAAAAAATGTACCTTTGCATCATAGACACCAATCAGCACCATGACGGCACGACGACATATCCTCCTCACACTCTTGGCTCTTTGCGCTTTCGCAACGGCGGCGCAGGCACAACTGGTCTTTACCCCCGACACCTGGGATTTCGGCACGATCCGCGAGACCGACGGCCGCGTGAGCCATACCTTCACGGGCGAGAACCGCGGCAATACGCCCGTGGTGATCCTCGACGTGGTCACCACCTGCGGCTGCACGGTACCCCAATTCACCAAGCGTCCGATCCGCCCCGGCGAGAAAACCACCGTCAAGGTGACATTCGACCCGGCCAACCGCCCCGGCGCCTTCACCAAGGAACTGGGCGTCTACTCCTCCGAGCGGAAAAAGGTCGCCACGCTCACCATCCGGGGCAATGTCACGCCGCGCATGAAATCCACCGAGGAGCTCTACCCGGTCGATGCGGGCGGAGGGCTGCGGCTCTCCACGACCCTCAACGCCTTCTCCTACATCCGCCCCGGGCAACAGGTACAGTCTGCCATCGGCTATGCGAACACCTCGGGCAAAACCATCCGGCTCGAACTGCGCCCGCTGGAATCGAGCGGGCTGCTGACGGTGACCGCCCCGCGCGAGATCGCACCGGGCGAACAGGGATCGATCAACGTTGCCTACCTCATCCCCGAGGCCGATCCCCGCTACGGCACGCTGCGTGACGCCCTCGAGGTGCGCGTCGACGGCCGCACCAACGGCACGGCGATCGTCACCCACGGCATCGGCATCGACCGGGCGGAGGCGGGTACCGGAGGACAAAACGCCCCGAAAGCGCAGATAATCGAAAATATTATTAAATTTGGCCCGGTAAAGCATGGTGCCCCCAGGCAGGAACGTACCTTTACGCTCTCGAATACGGGCAGTGCCGAACTGGTCGTGCGGGCCGTCGAAACCAACGGCAGGATCGCCACGACGCTCGTCCCCGGACAACGCATCCCGGCGGGCAGTTCCTTCACGGCGAGGGTGTCCGTCGACCCGGGCGAACAGGATTTCGGCGTGCTGACCGATTTCGTGATGATCGTCACCAACGACCCGCTGCGCCCGATGCGGCGGCTGAGGGTGACGGCCATCATCGAAGAATAACGACAATATGCGGCTTCCGCCCGAGGGCAGCGGCCGGAAAAAATATAGTAATGTACCCGATACTTGAAAAAAGACTCCTCGCCGAGGGCATCTGGCTGATGCAAGTCCTCGCACCGCGCGTCGCACATTCGGCGCAACCCGGGCAGTTCGTCATCGTCCGCGTCGACGAGCACGGCGAACGCATCCCGCTCACGATCTCGGACTTCGACCCCGCGCAGGGCAGCGTCACCATCGTGACGCAGGCCATCGGCGCCTCGACACGCAAAATATGCTCGCTGGATGCGGGCGATGCCTTCGCCGATTTCGCAGGCCCGCTGGGACACCCCTCGGAATTCGTAACGATGCAGCCCGGCGAGCTCCGCAGGCGGCACTACCTCTTCGTAGCGGGCGGCGTGGGCACCGCCCCGGTCTACCCCCAGGTCAAATGGCTCCGCGAGCACGGCGTCGCGGCCGATGTCATCATCGGCGCCAAGACCCGCGACATGCTCATCTACACCGACGCCATGCGCGCCGTGGCCGAAAACCTCCACATCGCCACCGACGACGGCTCGGAAGGGTTCAAGGGGCTCGTCACGCAGGTCGTCGAGGAGCTGGTCGAAAAACAGGGCCGGCATTACGACGAATGTGTCGCCATCGGGCCCATGGTCATGATGAAATTCGTGGCGCTCACCACGAAAAAATACGGGCTCAGGACAACCGTGTCGCTCAACGCGCTGATGGTCGACGGCACGGGCATGTGCGGTGCCTGCCGCGTGACGGTCGGCGGCAGGACGCGCTTCACCTGCGTCGAAGGCCCCGAATTCGACGGCCACGAGGTCGATTTCGACGAAGCCATGCGCCGGCAGGGCATGTACCGCACGCAGGAACAGCGCGCCGCGGCCATCGAGGCCGAACGCGCCGCCGGGCACCAATGCAAAATAGGACTGGATAAATAGACATTGTCCGGGACGCACACCCCGGAAATCCCCAAAGCATACACGACAATGGCAAACAAGATACCGCGCGTCCCCGTGCGCGAACAAGACCCGCAAATCCGAGCGACCAATTTCGAAGAGGTCTGCTATGGCTACGACCTCGACGAAGCAAGTCTGGAAGCATCGCGCTGCCTGCACTGCAAAAACCCCCGCTGCGTGGCAGCCTGCCCCGTCAGCATCCGCATCCCCGACTTCATCGGTGCCCTGCATACCGGTGATTTACAGCAGGCCGCCGACATCATCGCCGGTGACAGTTCGCTGCCCTCGATCTGCGGCCGTGTCTGCCCGCAGGAGAGCCAGTGCGAAGGCTCCTGCATCCTGGGCATCAAAGGCGAACCGGTCGCCATCGGCAAACTCGAACGCTTCATCGGCGACTGGAAGCTCGAACACGGCGCCGCCGCGGCACAGACCGCACCCCGCAACGGGTACAAGGTCGCCGTCATCGGCAGCGGCCCGGCCGGGCTGGCCTGCGCAAGCGACCTTGCGAAACTGGGCTACGGAGTGAAAATCTTCGAGGCGCTGCACAAGGCGGGCGGCGTACTGGTCTACGGCATCCCCGAGTTCCGGCTTCCGAAGGAGCGTATCGTAGCCCGCGAAATCGCCGAGGTCGAAAAACTGGGCGTGGAGATCGAGACCGACGTCATCGTCGGCCGTACCGTGACCATCGACTCGCTGCTGGACGAAGAGGGCTACGCCGCCGTATTCATCGGCTCGGGAGCCGGGCTGCCCCGCTTCATGGGTATCCCGGGCGAGAACCTCAACGGCGTGGTCTCGGCCAATGAATTCCTCACGCGCGCCAATCTGATGCACGCCTACGACCAGGCCTACGACACCCCGATCTACGTCGGCAAACGGGTGGTGGTGGTCGGCGGCGGCAACGTGGCGATGGACGCCGTACGCACGGCCAAGCGGCTGGGTGCCGAGGCGACGATCGTTTACCGCCGCAGCGAGAAGGAACTCCCGGCACGCGCCGAAGAGGTACACCACGCCAAGGAGGAGGGCATCTGCTTCAGGATGCTCACCAACCCCACCGAGGTGCTCGGCGACGAGCGCGGCTGGGTGACCGGCATCCGGTGCGTGGAGATGGAACTGGGCGAACCCGACGAAAGCGGCCGCCGCTCGCCCGTCGTGAAGGCCGGCTCGGAGTTCGGGATCGCCTGCGACGTAGTCGTCATGGCACTGGGCACCTCGCCCAATCCGCTGCTGGCCGCCACGACCGCAGGGCTCGAAACCAACCGGCGCGGCTGCATCACCGCCGACGAACGCGGCGCCACGTCACGCGAAGGAGTTTTCGCGGGCGGCGACGCCGTGACGGGAGCCGCCACGGTAATCCTGGCGATGGGTGCCGGCCGTACGGCGGCAAAGGCCATCGACGAATATATCCGAAAGCGTTAAACCTTTAAAACACCATACGAACGATGAAACGCATGAAAATCATGGTCGCGGCCATCGCCCTGTGCGGCCTGGCAGCCTGCAACGACAACACCCCCAAGAGCTTCACCGGCACCATCACCGATGCGTCGATGAACACCGTAACCGTCGAAAACGCCGAGGGGACATTCACCTTCTCGACCATGGACGCCGACAAAAGCGAGGCCAACGGCCTGCTGTTGGGAGCGCCCGTCACGGTCAATTACAGCGGTAAACTCGCAGACGGCACCACCGCCTCGAAAGTGTCTACCGACCCCACCTATGCCGAGGCCGTCGGCAATTGGACGATGCCCGACCCGATCGACCCCGACGGTGTCATGGGCATCCGGATCATGGTCGAAGGAGAGGCGCAGTCGATCAACATGGCCACACTGCACTACACATCGTGGGAATTGCAGGGCGAAGCCGGCAAAATCCTGCTCAAAGGCCAAAGTATCGGCAACGGTCAGACCATCGACTTCACCGAAACGGCCACCATCGCCAAGGATGCCGACGGTATCTATACGCTGACGGTAGAGGGCAATGGCGCCGTCTACACCAAAGCCAACGAATAGCCGCAGCCCCCTGCGGTCACACGCGCCTTCCGCAATCCCGGAGGGCGCGTTTTATTTGCCGGAGGACGCCCACCGTTTTCAACCGGACGGGCACCACAAGTTTTCGAAGGAGGCAACCACAAGCCTTGCAGAGCGGGCGCCACAAGCTTTACCGGGCGGACACTACAAGCCTTGCAGGACGGGCAGCCCGGGCTGCCGGGACGATCGCCCCGCACAAAACGCGCCCCGCCCCGCAAACAGTTCCGTGAAACGGCTTGCCGAACCGGTTTATTCGTTAAATTTGCATCCGTCAACCACACTGCAACTATGGCCAGAATACTCTTCGCAGCCCTGCTGCTCCTGTTCACCCTCCCGGCCGCGGCACAGACGCCCGGCGACTCCATCGCCTTCGTCACCGCCGACTGGCATACCACCGACCTCGGCCGGGGTGCCGCGTGCCGCTACGCCCAGGTCGAGATGTTCGGTTCGCGGCAGAGCATCTCGGTCGTCAGCTACCCCGCGCGGCACTTCGCCACGCAGATCGTACAGCTCGACGGCAAGGGTGAAACCACGGGCCGCATGGGCGAAGCCGCCGACGCCACAGCAGCCATCAACGGCAGCTATTTCAACATGAAAACCTTTACGCCCATCACCTTCGTGATGGTCGACTGCCGGGTATTGGGCCGCACGACACCCGG
Source organism: Alistipes sp. UBA1686 (assembly GCF_002320215.1). Lineage (NCBI taxonomy): Bacteria > Pseudomonadati > Bacteroidota > Bacteroidia > Bacteroidales > Rikenellaceae > Alistipes > Alistipes sp. UBA1686. The sequence goes on along the minus strand of NZ_DCKA01000004.1, from coordinate 77,861 downwards.
CGAACTCATGCGCACCAACGGCATCATCGCCATCCGGGACAAACAGGGGCACGACGTCGCCATTTTCGCCTGCGACACCACCCAATACCCCCGCATAGCCCGCCGCTACCGCGCGGCGCTCGCAGCCGGGCCCCTGCTGGTCAGCGGAGGCAAGATCATCGAATACGACTCCGGCGACAGCTTCTATACCCACCGCCACCCGCGTTCGCTGATCGGCAAGCGCCCGAACGGCGAGGTGGTGATGGCCGTAATCGACGGCCGCGCCAAAGGCCAGGCTGCCGGCGCTACGATCGCCGAAACGGCTTACATCGCCCGCCTGCTGGGGCTCACGGACGCCCTCAACCTCGACGGCGGCGGTTCTTCGGCACTCTGGACAGCACAGGAAGGGGTGGTCAGCCACCCCAGCGACAACCGCCGCTTCGACCATGCCGGCGAACGCGCCGTACCGAACGGCATCGTCGCCCGTCCGCGGAAATAAAGGGGCAGTCCTGAAAAGGTGCCCGGCACAGAGTAGTCACAAAAAAACAGCCCCCTGATCCGGAGGGCTGTTTGCATATCCACGGCGAACCTATTCACCGACCATTTCGGCCACCCGCTCCGCAATCATGGCGGGCGTCACGGCATACAGGCAGCGGTAATCCCCGTAACGGCACGGCTTGTTCCCGAAGACCGAACAGGGACGGCATTCCATATCGGCCTGCAGGATGCCGCGCGGGTCGCAACCATAGCCGAAGAACCCCAGCCCGGGATGGGTAGCACCCCATACCGACACTACGGGCGTCGCCACGAGCGAGGCCATGTGCATGACGAGCGAGTCCATCGCCACCACGCAGTCCAGGTTGGCGATCAGGTCTAATTCGCCGTCCATCCCGACCCGTCCGAACAATGCCGTCACATTGGGGTACGCACGCTCCATTTCCCGCGCGAACTCCGCTTCGGCTCCGCCTCCGCTGTGTATGAACACCCGGTCGTAGCGTTCGGCCAACAGACGCACCGCCTCCCGCCCGAGCGCCGTGGGATAGGTTTTCCCCTGCTGTGCCGAAAACGGCGAGAAGCCGATCCAGGTACCCGTCTTCTCCCCCATCGGGTTGGGACGGCAGCGCCGCAGGGCCGGCACGGGATCGTGGAACACGAACCCCAGTTTGCGGAACACATCGCAATAGCGGACGACGGTATGCTTGGCGGGCTTCACGCCGCGGCCGCCCTTGCGGATAAACTCCTTTTTCTCCTCGCGCCCCTTCTCGATGGCCGCCACGGGGACTCCGCGCAGCCACAGGGCGGTGCGGAACATCACCGAACGCAGCACGCCGTGCACGTCGGCCACGGCATCCACCCCCAGGCGCCGCGCATCGGCGGCCAGGCGCCACATTCCCCGCAGGGAGTGGTGCACACCCTTGATATCTACATCCATAAAACCGAGATCGAGCCCTGTAAAAAAGGCTCGAAACACGGGTCTTGTCGCTACCGTCACCCTCAGGTCGGGATAGGCCTCCTTCAAGGCCCGCAGCGCATGCGCCAGCATCGCCACATCCCCCATCGCCGAAGTCCGGAAAACGACCAGATGACGCGGAAGTCTCTTATTTTTTCTGCCCATAAAGCACCGGGTTCAACGCCGGGTCGTTATACATCTTCATCTGCTTATAGGTCTTCATATACTTGCGGCCGGCCTCGATATCCCCGATCAGCTCTTCGATCGCCCCCGAAAGGTCGACCTGCTGCGCCAGCAACACGTCAAGCTTCTTCCGGCACGCCGCGCGGTGGGCATCGCCGACGTCCGTACGCTCGGCTTCGCATGCCATGTGGTAAATCTTCAGCGCCAGGATCGACAGACGGTCGATCGCCCACGCCGGGGTCTCGGTATTGAGCCTGGCGTCGGGCCGGGGTTCCACGTCCTTGTATTTATCGAGCAGGTACGAGTCGATATATTCCACCATATCGGTACGATCCTGGTTCGACTTGTCGATACGGCGCTTGATGGCCAGTGCGGCCACGGGGTCGATCTGCGGGTCGCGGATGATATCCTCCAGGTGCCACTGCACGGTGTCGATCCAGTTTTTATGGTATAACAGGTGTTCGAGCGAACCCGGCTCATAGGGATTTTCGATCGGATGATCCACATCGTCCCACCGATGGTAATCCCCGATGGCGCGGTTGAAGATCTTGTTTGCGGTTTCGGTAAACATAGCTCAGCAGTACATTTTATATTGTAATTCTCGTGGGAAAATCATACCTTTGTCCGTAAAGATTAAACAAAGATAATGAATTTTTCCAAAAAAGCAATATCGCTCGCAGGAATCCTTTTGATAGTCGTACAAAGCCTCCCGGCACAGGTGCGGCAGACCCGCGAGGAATATATCGACCGCTACAAATCCATCGCCGTGGCCCACATGGAGCGGTACGGCATCCCCGCCAGCATCACCATGGCGCAGGGCATCCTCGAGTCCGACTGCGGCAACAGCTGGCTGTCGCTGCAATCGAACAACCATTTCGGCATCAAGTGCAAACGCAACTGGACGGGCGACAAGGTCTATTACGACGACGACGCCAAGGGGGAGTGCTTCCGCAGCTACCCCTCGGTCGAGGCGTCGTACAGGGATCATGCCGAATTTCTCGATTCGCAGCCGCGCTACGACTCGCTGTTCGCCTACTCGTCCGACGATTACAAGAGCTGGGCGCGGGGGCTCAAAGCCGCCGGCTACGCCACGGCACCCGACTACGCGCAACGGCTCACGCGCATCATCGAGGAGAACCAGCTCTACCTGCTCGACCGGCCCGACGGCGAGCGGCTCTACGCCTCGCGCATGGGACGCAAGGTAACCGACCCCGAAGGGTGGTTCGCCGACCAGAGCAGCGTCGAACCGGCCGCAGGAGCTTCGCCGGCCATCGACCCGGACAACTACCGGGTGACGATCAACGCCCACAACGGCTACAACGTCTACCAGACCAACGGCGTACACTACGTGCTGGCCAAGGAGGGCGACACGTTCGAGAATATCGGGCAGAAGTTCCGCATTTCGGCTCGCAACCTGCGTAAATTCAACGACCTGAAAGACAAGAAGGCACAGCCGCTGACCGGCGAGGTGGTCTACATCGAGCGCAAAAAGAAGCGCTGGGAGGGCAATGCCCACACCCACATCTGCCGCCAGGGCGAAACGGCCTATGCCGTAGGCCAGTCCTACGCCATCCGCACCCGTTCGATCGAAAAACTCAACCGCCTCAAGCCCGGCAGCACGCTCGAAAAGGGGCAACAGATACGCATAAAATAAAAACAGCATAGCATGGAAACGACACCGCTCAGGAGCAAGATCCTGGATACGATCATCCGCAAGTCGACCCTCAAGCAACGGGTCTTCGACAACACCTTCGCAGCCTTCAACGAACTGAAGGAAACGCTGTTCGAAATGGCATCGGAGATGGACGACGAACTCGACGGCAAGCTCGACCGCCGCGTCAGGCTCGAATACCGCGACCGCGGAAAATTCGAGGCGCAGCTGCAGGTGGCCAACGACATCCTCATTTTCCAGATGCACACCGACGTCTTCGAATTCGACGCCAACCACCTGATCTGGCAGAACCCCTACGTACAGTCCGACCGCGAAAATTCCTACTGCGGCCTGATCAACATCTACAATTTCCTCTCCGACTCGTTCAAGTTCAACCGCAACGCCGACGAGGGATACCTCATCGGGCGTATCTTCATCAACCGCGAGCGCCGCTATTTCGTCGAGGGCAAACAGCAGACCTCGATGCGGGCGATGAACTTCGGCAAGGCCGAGATCGACCGCGAAGCCCTGATCGGCATCCTCGAACCGGCGATCTGGTTCGCCCTGAACTTCGACCTGCTGATGCCGCCCTACGAGGACAACAAACGCGTGACGGTCGACCAGTTCAACACCAAGATGGACAACTCGAAATTCGTCACGGGCAAACGCCTCGGCTACGATTTCGAAGTAGAGGACATTTAAACCCGATTCCCACGTGAAGGCACAACTTTTCACACTCCTCGCAGCCGCAGCGGTCGGCACAGGTACGGTACAGGCGCGGGGCGAATATGCCGAGATCGCACGCCTGCGCTCGATGAACGAAACCGTCCGCGGCATCCGCTCGATGGCCGACGGCGAACACTATACCATCCTCGAAGGCAACAACATCGTCCGTTACGGCTACGCCGCGGCGGGGCAGGGCGAGCAGATGCTCCCCAAGCCGACGGCCAACCTCGTCGTCACGGACTACGCCTTCTCGCCCGACGAACGGCAGATACTCATCGCCTCGGGCGCCAGGCCGATCTACCGCCATTCCTACACGACCGATTATTTCCTGGCCTCGGGCAACAGTCTGATGCCCATACTCCGCGAGGCCGAAGCCCCGCGCGACGCCTCGTTCTCGCCCGACGGCAAGCTGATCGCCTATTCCGACCGCAACGACCTCTATGTCTACGATACCGCGGGCAAGCGCACGCGCCGCATCACCGACGACGGGGCGTGGAACTCGGTCATCAACGGCACCACGGACTGGGTCTACGAGGAGGAGTTCGGCTTCACCAGAGCCTATGCCTTCTCGCCCGACAGCCGCCGCATCGCCTACCTGCGTTTCGACGAATCGGAAGTGCCCCTGATGGAAATGATGCGCTTCGACGGCAAGCTCTACAACCAGGCCTACTCGTTCAAATACCCCAAGGCCGGGGAGCGAAATTCGACGGTCGAAGTGTGGGTCTGCGACCTTGCGACCGGGACACGGGAGCGCATCGACACGGGCGGCGTGACCGACCAGTACATTCCCCGTATCGGCTGGACACCCGACGGACGGCTTTACTTTTTCCGCCTCAACCGCCGCCAGAATACCTTCGAGGTGATCCTCTGCGAGCCCAACGGCGCCCAGCGCACGATCTACGACGAACGCTCGCAGCAATACGTCGAGCGCGTGGATGACAAGACCATTACCTTCATCGACGGCGACCGCTTCCTCGTACGGCAGGAGGGACACACGGGCTACATGCACCTCTACCTTTACAGCATCCGCAAGGGTTTGCTCGCCCAGGTAACCAAAGGCGACTGGGAGGTGACCGACGTGGTCGGCACCGACGGCAAACGGGTCTGGTACCTCTCGACCGAAACCTCTCCGCTGCGCCGCAACCTGTACAGCGTACGGCTCGACGGCAAGGACAAGCGCCGCCTGACGACCGGCGAAGGCTACTACGCCATCGCCCCGAGCGCCGGGATGAAATACTACATCTCGACCTTCTCCAACGCCACGACCCCCAACCGGGTCGAGGTCTGCGACAACGAAGGCAACCCCATCCGCACGCTGGCCGACAGCCGCAAACTCCGCGAAGAGCTGGCGGTCGTACAGCGCCCCGTCCGGGAGTTCTTCACCTTCACGACCGAGCGCGGCGACACGCTCAATGCCTACATCGTCAAGCCCCGCGGCTTCGATCCCTCGCAGCGCTACCCCGTGCTGCTGACCCAGTATTCGGGGCCCGGCTCGCAGTCGGTAAGCGACCGCTGGTCGCTCGACTGGGAGGATGCGCTCACGGACAAAGGCTACATCGTAGTCTGCGCCGACGGCCGGGGCACCGGGTTCCGGGGCGAGAAGTTCAAGAAATCGACCTACGGGCGCCTCGGAGCGCAGGAGGTCGAAGACCAGCTCTCGTTCGCCCGCTACATGGCCGCGCAGCCCTACGTCGACCCTGCGCGCATCGGCATCTACGGCTGGTCGTACGGCGGGTTCATGGCACTGGGCTGCGCGATGAAAGGCCACGGACTATTCCGCATGGCGATCGCCGTGGCTCCCGTCACTTCGTGGCGCTACTACGACTCGATTTACACCGAAATCTACAACAACCTGCCGCAGTACAACGCCGCAGGCTACGACGACAACTCCCCGATTAACTTCGCCCGGATGCTCGACGACACCAAGACCCGACTGCTCATCATCCACGGCACGGCCGACGACAACGTTCATTTCCAGAACAGCGTGGAGATGGCGCGCGCCCTGAACCGCTGCGGCAAGCAGTACGACATGATGGTCTACCCCGACCAGAACCATTCGATGCAGCCCGACGACACGGCCAATGTCCGGCAGAAGATGATCGAATACACGCTCGAACACCTTTAAACCGCCATACCCTGAATCGCCATCGTCGTCGCCTGCCACCGCGTGGTCGGCAGCGGCGGCGCTTTGGTCGGCTATGCGGGCGGACTGGAGGCCAAGGCCTACCTGCTCGGCCTCGAACGGGAAACCGAGGGCTGAAAAACCGCCGCCCTGCAAACGGGAAGACGGGCGGCAAACTTCCCGACTTCGGAATGCACATTCCCAAAAGCACCGCGGAAGACCGCACGAATAAAGGAGGGGGCACTTGCTAAAGCAAGTGCCCCCTCCTTACCCATTCCCGTCCGGCTAAAGCCCGAACGAGAATACGTTGATACTGTCGTAAACCACACTGAAGGCACCCAGCAGCAAGACCCCCGCCATGCAGAGCGCAAGGCTGAGGCGCGTATAGCGGTCGCTGCGCAGCGGTGCGATCGGCTCTTCGTTGGGCGTAATGTACATCACCTTCACGACCAGCAGGTAGTAATAGAGCGAAACCACCGTATTGACCAGCGCGATGAACACCAGCAGGTGGAAACCGCCCTTGAATGCCGCGGCGAAGACGAAGAACTTCGAAAAGAACCCGGCAAAAGGCGGGATGCCCGCCAGCGAGAAGAGCGCCAGGGTCATCATCAGCGCCAGCTTGGGATTGGTGCGGTAGAATCCGTTGTAATCCGCCAGCGCGACCTTGCCGCCGCTATGCTGTTCGACGGTCGAAATGATGCCGAAGACGGCGAGGTTGGCCGCCATGTATACCAGCACGTAGAACACGAGCGAAGTCATTCCGATGGCGCTGCCGCCGATCACGGCCAGCATGATATAGCCGGCCTGCGAGATGGACGAGAAGGCCATGAAACGCTTCAGGTCGGTCTGCCGGATGGCGAAGAGGTTGGCAACCGTGATCGAAAGCACCGTCACGGCATAGAGCAATGTCTGCCACTGCCCGACCATCGGGCCGAAGACCTTCATCAGCACGGTCATCAGCACGAACGCCGCCGAGGCCTTCGACACGACCGAGAGGTAGGAAGTCACGGCCGTCGGCGCCCCCTGGTAGGTATCGGCCGTCCAGAGATGGAACGGCACGAGCGAAATCTTGAACCCCAGCCCGGCGAAGAAGAAGACCATCGCCATGACCTGCAACGGCGACCCCGTAATGCGCGCCGCCATATCGCCGAAGTAGAGCGTCCCCGTAGTCCCGTAGAAGAACGAGATGCCGTAGAGCATCAGACCGCTCGCGAACAAGGCGCAGAGGATGTATTTCGCACCCGCTTCGGCCGAATGGTGCTTGTACTTGTCGAACGCCACCAGGCAGGCCATCGGCACCGAAGCCAGTTCCATGCCCAGGAAGAAGAGCAGGAAATTGCCCGCCCCGACCATGAAATACATGCCCAGCAGCGTCGAAAGCAGCAGGATGTAGAATTCGCCCTGTTTGTGGGCCGTGTCGTCGCGCCGCAGCCACGTACCGGCCTGCAGGCAGACGATGAGCGCCCCGATGGCCAGCACGCTCTTGACGACGGTGTGCATCGGCACATAGCAGAACATGCCGCCGAATACCTCGCCCGCCGTCCCCGGAACGACATTGGCCAGCACCTGCACCGCGAGCAGCCCGCAGGCCACCGCCGAAAACCAGCGCCTTCCGCGCTCCCCGGCGATCAGGTCATAGAGGAACAGCAGGACGATCACCGCGATGAGCGTCACTTCGGCCTGCATGTACGAGAATATATTGCTGTAATCCATAGTCGCTTAATTCATTAAGTGTGTAATGATCTCCGAAACGCTGCCCCGGATCATGTCGCTCACCCACAGCGGCGCGAGCCCCATGCCGGCGATGGCGACGACGAGGCAGACGACCGACAGGCGTTCGTCCCACGTGGCGTCGGAGAGCCGGAGATGCGCTTCGTTGGTACAGGTGCCGTAGAGTATCTTCCCGACCACCCGCAGGATGTAGACCGCCGTGATGACGATCGACGTGCAGGCGATGATCGTCACCACACGGTGGAACGTGTCGTTGTCCATGAACGCGCCGTTGAAGATCGTCATCTCGGCGACGAACCCGCTCAGGCCGGGCAGGCCCAGGTTCGCCAGGCCCGCGATGACGTAGCCCACCGCCAGGAAGGGCATCACCTTCATCAGCCCGCTCAGTTCGCGCACGTCGCGCGTATGCGTGCGGCCGTAGATCATGCCGATCAGCGCGAAGAAGAGCGCCGTCATCAGGCCGTGGCTCAGCATCTGCAGCACGGCGCCCGTGCCGGCCGTGGTGTTCATCATCAGGATGGCGAACAGCACCAGTCCGCAGTGCGACACCGACGAGTAGGCGTTGATGTATTTGAGGTCGGTCTGCACGCACGCCGCAAAAGCGCCGTACACGACCGAGATCGTCGTCAGTATGATGAATATCCAGCTCAGTTCGTGCGCCGCTTCGGGCATGAGGTACATCGCCACGCGGAAACAGCCGTAGCCGCCCAGCTTCATCAGCACGCCCGCATGGAGCATCGACACGGCCGTCGGGGCCGAAGCATGGCCGTCGGGACTCCACGTATGGAAGGGGAACAGAGCGCCCAGCACACCGAATCCGACGAAGACCAGCGGGAACCAGATATATTGCTGCGCCAGGGGAATGTTATGCAGCTGCGCGATCTCCAGGATATTCATCGTCGTGGCCCCGGCACCGAAGTAGATGCCCAGGATGCCGATCAGCAGCAGCGCCGAACCGCCCATGAGCATCAGTGTCAGTTTCATGGCGGCATACTCCTTGCGACCGCTGCCCCACACGCCGATCAAGAGATACATCGGAATCAGCGCCACCTCGTAGAACATGAACATCGTGAAGAGGTCGACCGAAACGAAGAACCCGAAGACGCCCACGCTCAGCAGGCAGAACCAGAGGAAATACTCCTTGACCTGCTCCTTCATCCGCCACGAGGCGAACGTCCCCGTAAACACGATGATGGCCGACAGCAGCAGCATGGCAACCGAAATGCCGTCTACCCCCACGGCATAGTGGATATTAAGCGGCGCATACCACACATGGCTTTCGGTAAAGAGCATGGCGGCCTGCTCGCCCGCCTCGCGCAGGCCGAGGTAGCGGAACACCAGCACCACCGCCAGCGCCAGCAGCAGCGAGGAACCCGCCACCATCACGGCACGCACCTGCCGCGCGGACTTCGAGAGCCAGAGCCCCAGCATCATCAGCACCGGGATGGCGGGAAACAGTGATAACATATTCATAACAGCTACAGTTTAGCAGATTAAAAGCAAGAAGATCGTAAGTCCCAGCGCACCGCCGAGGAACCAGATGCAGTAACGCTGCACGCTGCCGCTCTGCATGTCGCGGATCACGTATGCCGCGCCGTTGGTCGCCCGCGCCAGCATGTTCATCAGGCCGTCCACCACATGGCGGTCGAACCATGCGACCGGGGCTGAGATGCAGGCGAAGATCACCCGGTGGGTAACGAACTGGTAAACCTCGTCGATGTAGAAACGGTGGTAGGCCGCCTTATGCAGCCCTCTGAAGCGCGCTGCCAGGGCATTGGCCACCGTCTGGCGCTCGCGCAGGTACATCCACGTCGCCAACGCGATGGCAACGGCAGCCACACAGAGGCTCACGCCCGCCACGCTGCGGTCGATATGGATCGTGTAGGGCATCCCGTCGCTGCTGACCAGCTTCCCGAACGGAATGAACCCCGCCACGCAGGTCACTGCGGCCAGGAACACCAGCGGCAGGGTCATCGTCAGCGGCGCCTCGTGCGGCCTGTGCGCCGCATGCAGTTCCCGGTTCTCGCGTCCCCAGAAGATGTTATAGTAGAGGCGGAACATGTAGAACGCCGTCAGGCCGGCGATCCCGGTCATCACCCACCCCATCACGGGGCTGAAGGCGAAGCACGCCGTCAGGATCTCGTCCTTCGAGAAGAAACCGCTCAGAGGCCAGATGCCCGCGATGGCCAGGCAGGCGATGAGGAACGTCGCATGCGTCACGGGCATGTACCGGCGCAGGCCGCCCATGGCCGACATTTCGTTGGAGTGCACGGCATGGATGATGCACCCGGCACCGAGGAACAGCAGCGCCTTGAACATGGCGTGCGTGAAGAGGTGGAACATCGAGGCCATGTACCCCAGCCCGCCCGTATGGGGATCGGCCGAGGTGCAGACGCCCAGCGCCACGATCATGAAGCCGATCTGCGAAATGGTACTGAACGCCAGCACACGCTTGATGTCGCTCTGCACGCAGGCCACGACGGCGGCGTACAGCGCCGTAAAGGCCCCGATATAGGCCGTCCAGTGCAGCACCTCGGGCGCATAGCCGACAAAGAGCGGGAACATGCGCGCCACGAGGTAGACGCCCGCCACGACCATCGTCGCGGCATGAATCAGCGCCGACACGGGCGTCGGGCCCTCCATGGCGTCGGGCAGCCAGATATGCAGCGGGAACATCGCGCTCTTGCCCGCGCCGCCGATGAACATCAGCCCCAGCGCCAGCGGGATCATCGCACCGGCGGCAGCCAGCAGCTGCACGTCGGGCGTGAAGGAGAACGTCCCGGCATAGTACCCGTAGAAGAGGATGCCGACGAGGAACCCCAGGTCGGCGAAGCGCGTCACGATAAACGCCTTCTTCGAGGCCGCGACGGCCTCCTTCTTCGTGTAATAGAAACCGATGAGCAGGTAGGAGCTTACGCCCACCAATTCCCAGAAGAGGTACATCTGGAAGATGTTGGTAGCCACCACCAGCCCCATCATGCTCATCGTGAACAACGACAGGAAGGCATAGTAACGCTGAAACCCCCGCTCGCCCTTCATGTAGCCCAGCGAGTAGACGTGCACCATCAGCGAGACGGTCGAAATCACCACGAGCATCATCACCGAAATCGGGTCGAGCAGGATGCCCAGGTCGATATGCAGCGTCCGGCTGATCGGCAGCCATACCGTGTTCCACGGCACGAGCGTGGGGAACATCCCCGCGGCGTCGCGCCCTGCGGAAAAATACTCGAACGCCGTACAATAGCTCAGCAACGCCACTACGGCCAGCACCGCCGTGCCTATGGCGCCCGCGACGACGGGCTTGAGCTTCATGCCGGCCAGCCCCAGGAAGAGGAAGCTCAGCAGCGGCAGCAGCAGGATAAGGATCGTATATTCCATAACAATCGTTTTTTCAGAATCGTTACCACTTCATCTCCCGCAGGCTCTTCACCCCGATGTTGCGCAGGTTCCGGTAGATGTTGATGATGATGGCGATTGCGACGGCCGTTTCGGCGGCGCTGATGCCGATGGCGAAGAGCGTGAAGAAGAATCCCTCCAGCTGTTCGGGGAACAGGAAGCGGTTGAATACGACGAAATTGATGTCGACCGAATTGAGGATCAGCTCGACGGAGATCAGCATCGCCAGCAGGTTGCGGCGCGTCACGAACCCGTAGATTCCCACGAACATCATGATCGTGGAGAGGACGAGGTAATATTCCATGTGTATCATAGTCGTACTCTTTTTAGCGTTTGCGTGCGATGAGGATTCCGCCGACGATGCAGGCCAGCAACAGGATGCTGATGACCTCGAACGGCAGCACGTAGCCGTATTTTCCGCTGCTCATCAGCGCGTGGCCGATCGTCTGCACGTCCAGTTCGCCGTGGACGAAATGCGACGGCATGAAATCGTGCCGGAGCGTCACGTAGAGGCATACCCCGAGGCTCAGCAGCGTCGCCGCCAGCCCCACGAACAGCTTGTAGCCCTTTATGTCCTCCGACTTGTCGCCCTGGCTCGAGGTCAGCAGGATCGAGAATACGTACAGCACCGTGATGCCGCCGGCATAGATCAGCAGCTGCACGGCGCCCAGGAACGAATAGTTCAGCTGGAAATAGATGCCCGCCGTACCGAACAGCACGAACAACAGGTAGGTCGCCGCGCGCAGGATACGCTTGGTCGTCACGGCCAGCACGGCACTCACGGCCGTAAAGACCGCCAACACCGTAAAGACGATTAATTCGAGTGTTATCTCCATGGCTTATTGTTTGTTCAGGGTTTTGACCAGCTTGGAGCGCGTGTATACCGCGTGTTCGAAATCGGTCGAGAAACGGATGGCCCCCGTCGGGCAGGCGTTGACGCACAGATGGCAGAACATGCACGACCCCAGGTCGTACTGGTAAAGCACCAGGCGGCGTTTCGACTTGCCCGTCTCGGGATCAGTGACCATCTCGGTGGTGATACGGATGGTTTCGTTGGGACATGCCGACTGGCAGAGGCCGCAGGCGATGCACTTGTTCTTCCCCCCGGCATCGTGGGGCATGGTCAGCTCGCCGCAGAAACGGTCGAACATCTTGAGCGTGGCCCGGTTCTCGGGGTATTGCTCGGTGACCTTCTTGGTGAAGAACTCCCGCCCGGTCACCTTCATACCCGTCAGCAAGGTTCCCAACCCGTGGAAAAGTCCTTTGATATAGCTACTCATGACTAAAAATGCAGTTTAAATACGACGACGATGACCATCAGCAGCAGGTTTGCCAGCCCGATCGGCACCAGGTATTTCCATTCCAGCGTCAGTATCTGGTCGATACGCAGGCGCGGGAAAGTCCACTTGATCCACATCAGCAGCCACACCACGAAGAACGCCTTGCCGAAGAACCAGACGAAGCCGGGGATGTAGTCCATGGCGGCATTGAAGCCCTCCCAGCCGGGGATGTGCAGCGGCATCCATCCCCCGAGGAAGATGGTGGCCGCAACGCCCGAGACGACGAACAGGTTGACGAACTCGGCGACGTAGAACAGGCCGAAGTGCATGCCCGAATACTCGGTGTGGTACCCTGCCGTCAGCTCCGACTCGGCCTCCGGGAGGTCGAACGGCCCGCGGTTGACCTCGGCGTTGCCCGCGATCAGGTAGATCACGAAGGCGACCAGCGCCGGGACATGCCCCTTGAAGATGAACCAGCCGTCGGCCTGGCGGGCGACGATCTCCGAGAACTGCATCGTATCGGTCAGCACGACGATCGTCAGGATCGACAGCCCGATCGACAGCTCGTACGAGATCATCTGCGCACCGCTTCGCATGGCGCCGATGAGCGAATACTTGTTGTTGGAGCTCCACCCCGCCAGCAGGATGCCGACCACGCCGATCGACGAGGCCGCCATCAGGAAGAAGACGCCCACGTTGAAGTCCAGCACTTCGAGCCCCTTGTTCACAGGCAGGCAGGCGAAAGCCAGCACCGACGCCAGGATGACGATGTAGGGCGCGAGGTTGTAGAGGAACCTGTCCGAGCGGCGGATGGTGATGATCTCCTTGGTGAGCATCTTGAACACGTCGCAGATCACCTGCAACGTACCCCACGGCCCCACGCGCACGGGCCCCAGGCGGCACTGGAACGCCGCGCAGACCTTACGCTCCATGAAGATCATCAGGATGGCGATCACCGCGTACATCAGCAGCAGGCAGACACCGACGATCACGCACTCCAGGAAGACCGCCAGCCCCACGGGCATCAGCGACGTGAGCAGCCCGTGAACCCAGCTCGTTACTATACTAAAATCAAACATACCTGTAAGTTTTTCCTTTTTTATCCCGCTCCCGCCTCAAGGGGAGGGGCTTATAAACCCGGAAGCGACATCCGGCTACCTGTCTATATCGGGCACGACGTAGTCCAGCGTACCGCCGATGGCGATCAGGTCGGCGATCTTCGTCCCCCGCGCAATGGTTTCGAGGCACGACACGAGCGGGAGCCCCGTCGAGCGGAACTTCATGCGGTAGGGCGACTTCTCCCCGCGGCTCTCGATGAACACCCCGAACTCCCCGCGGCTGCCCTCGACGGCGGCGTAGTAACTGCCTTCGGGTATGCGGATCACGGGCTTCATCTTCAACTGGTATTCGCCTTCCGGAATGTTGTCAATCAACTGTTCGATGATGTCCATGCTCTGTTCGATCTCGCGCATACGCACCATGTAACGGGCGAAACAGTCACCCTCGTCGTAGAGCACTTCCTCGAAATCCACCTTGCCGTACATGGCGTAGGGATGGCGCTTGCGCACGTCGCACGCCCAGCCCGAAGCACGCCCCGTACCGCCCGTGGCACCGAACGAGATGGCGTCTTCGCGGGTCAGCACGCCGGTGCCTTTCAGGCGTTCCCGGGCGATGACGTTCCCCGTGAACACCTCGTGGTACTCGCGCAGCGTCGGGCGCATGTAGGCGATAAACTCCTTCACGCGCCGTACGAAATCGGAATGGATGTCAGCCTGCACGCCGCCGATCGTATTGTAAGTCTGGATCAGGCGCCCGCCGGTGGTCTGCTCCAGGATGTCGAGCACCTTCTCACGGTCGCGGAACCCATAGAAAAAGGCCGTCAGGGCCCCCATATCCATGCAGAGGCAGGCAAAGAACAGCAGGTGCGAGTCGATACGCTGCAACTCGTCCATGATCGTGCGGATGTACTGCACGCGCTCGGACACCTCCACACCCAACCCCTTCTCGATACACATGCAGAGCGCATGGCGGTTCTGCGACGCCCCGAGGTAGTCGAGGCGGTCGGTAAGCGCCAGCGTCTGGGGGTAGGTCAGGCTTTCGCACATCTTCTCGATGCCGCGGTGGATGTAACCGCAATGCACGTCGAGCTTGCGGATGATCTCGCCTTCGAGCGACACGCGGAAACGCAGCACGCCGTGCGTGGCGGGGTGCTGCGGGCCGATGTTGATGACATATTCGTCCTCCTCGAACAAGACGTTGCGGTGGCGGATGAAGCTGCCGTCCGCCGTCAGTTCGAAGCTCGGGGCGCTGTCCTTCGACACTTCGTTGGTCATGCGCAACGGGTTGAGCCCCGGGTCATAATCCTTACGCAGGGGGTGCCCCACCCAGTCGTCGCGCAGGAACAGGCGCCGCATGTCGGGGTGGTTCAGGAAACCGATGCCAAAATAGTCAAAGACTTCGCGCTCGTTCAGTTCCGCGGCCTTCCACAGGTCGCAGACCGAAGGCAGCCCGCACTTCTCGCGGCTGGGGGTCAGCGTCCGCAACACGACGTTCTCGCCCGTCGCGGTGGCTTCGAGGTGGTAGACCGCCCCGAACCCCTCTTCGCCCCAGTCCATGCCCGTCAGGCTGCGCAGGAAATCGAATCCCTCGGCCCTCAGGCGTGCAGCCAGGGCGTGGAATTTCTCCACCGGGACGGTGAACATCCCGTCCCCGGCCTCCGACCACACGGCCCCGGGTTCCCAGGCCGTTATTTTCTCTCTGATATTCATTGTTTTTCTCCTCCTTCCACGTTCAAATCGTTTTTTTCGGCCGTCAGATCCCGGCGAAGCAGCTCTTCGTACTCCTGCTTGCCGATCTGCTTGTTCACCCCGCCGAAAAACCGCTGTAATTTCACTTTGCGCTGCAACTGCATCAGCCCGTAGAGCATCGCCTCGGGGCGCGGCGGGCACCCGGGGATATAGACATCGACCGGCAGTATCTTGTCCACGCCGTTCAGCACATGGTACGACTTCTTGAACGGGCCGCCGCTGATGGCGCATCCCCCGACGGCGATCACATACTTCGGGTCGGCCATCTGGTCGTAGAGGCGCTTCAGGACAGGGGCCATCTTGTGGGTGATCGTCCCGGCCACCATGATGAAATCGGCCTGGCGCGGGGAGGCGCGGGCCACTTCGAACCCGAACCGGGCAAAGTCGTAGCGGGCCGCCCCCACGGCCATGAACTCGATCCCGCAGCAGCTCGTGGCGAAAGTCAGCGGCCAGAGGCTGTTGCTGCGCCCCCACTCGATCAATTCGTCGAGGCACCCTACGATCACGTTCGTACCCTCGCGGCGCAGCTCGGCCGCCATCTTTTCGAGGTATTCGTTGTCATTGAAATCCTCGTATTTCATTGCCTTTATCTCAGGCTTCCTTATTTCCATTCCAAAGCTCCTTTCCGCCATGCGTATGCAAGGCCCAAAACCAGTACGACCAAAAAGAAGAGGATGCTCACCAGCCCGTAAATCCCCAGATCCTGGACGACCACCGCCCACGAAAAGAGAAAGACGGTCTCCACGTCGAACATCAGGAACAGGATCGCGAACAGGTAGTACCCCACCTTGAACTGCATCCACGACCGTCCGCGCGTCGGGATACCGCACTCGTACGCCTCGCCTTTCTGCGGGTTGTACGAGCGCGGCGATATGGCGCGGGCGATACCCAGCGCGACTGCGACCAGCGCAATAGCCGTCAGGATGACGACCACCAATAGCGTAAAATACATAACCTATCGTTTTTACGAATTTACTCGGAACACGAAAACACGAACGCATCTCCGGGAGAAAAAATCCTCATCCGGGAACATGCGGCAAAACGGGAACGGGAACAGCGGCTAAATCAGGATACGCCCCAGCGAAAAGACATAATAATCGACCGGCTTGGGATGCAGGTCGAAGCAGTCCGAATAAGCCGGACGGCAGGACAGCCCGCGGGCCGACGCCATGGCCCGGGCATCATGGCGCAGACGGACGATCGCCTTCTGGGCGGACGGTTGGACGGGATTTTCGATCGGAGCGTCGCAGGTGAAGACTGCCGCCGTGAAACAATTGTGTGCCGGAACCGGCGTCCGGAGAGTGGACTGGCAAATTCGGTCGGGCTGCGAAACTACCCTACCGGATTGAACCTGAGCGCCATCCAGGCTTCCTGCCAAGACAAAAAGCAAGATGAACAAAGCATATTGAATCCTCTCCAGCATTTCGACCTTACTATTTTCGTGCTGCGAAGATACACTCTTTCGCGCAGAAAACGGAATCCATGGACGAAAAAACGTACATAATGATGAATTTTGAGTACAAAAACACCCATAGCCGGATTCAGGTAATACTCCGGAAACAGGCCCGGCGGATAGCAACGAGCCCCGCCCGGTATATTCCGCCCCGGCAACTGCGAAAGGCCGTGCCCGAAAGGTTTGCCTGCAGCACAAAAGAAAATGCCGCCCCGAAAACCGGAGGCGGCATTTCCAACAGAAACAAACCCTTATTTCTTTTCGTAACGGTCTGCGACGACCTTCCAGTCGATGCGATCCCAGAGGGCGGCGACGGCGTCGGCGCGACGGTTGCGGTAGTCGATGTAGTAGGCATGCTCCCATACGTCGAAGCACATCAGCGGCTTCATGCCGTGGCACATCGGGTTGCCGGCGTTCTGCTCCGTGACGATGGCCAGCTTGCCCGATTTGTCCTCGGCGAGCCAGGCCCATCCCGAACCGAAAAGGCCGACGGCAGCCTTCTCCATCTGGGCCTTGAACTGCTCGAACGAACCGAAATCCGCGTCGATGGCCTTCAGCAACGCCCCTGTCGGACGCGCCTCGCCATCGGGCGAAAGCTGGTCGAAGAAGAACTCGTGGTTCCACATCTGCGCAGCGTTGTTGAAAATCGCGCCGTCGGCCGAAACGACGATGTCCTCCAGCGGCTGCCGGGCGTAAGGCGTATCGAGAATCAGCTCGTTGAGTTTATTCACATACCCCACGTAATGTTTGTCGTGGTGGAAGCGCAGCGTCTCTTCGGAGACCTGCGGTGCGAGAGCGTCGTAAGCATAAGGCAGCTCCTTGGGGGTAAACCGTGCCTGTGCTGCAATGTCTGTTGCCATAATAGGTAAAATTAAAAGTGAAACAATGAGGTTGAACTTAATCATAGCCATCCCGTTTTAGTTTGCTTCGAGCGGTTCGAATGCCCATTTGCCCTCGTTACAGACCGGGCATACCCAATCGTCGGGCAGGTCTTCGAAAGCCGTACCGGGGTCGATGCCGTTCTCCGGGTCACCCGACTCCGGGTCGTAAATGTATTCACAGACGGTGCAACGATACTTTTCCATGCGGTAAAAAAGTTTAAGAAAATCCACACCGGCCTACACAAATATAATACCGATGTCAAATATCTCAAAATATTTTTATAATTTTGAGGAAAAGAACAACAATTTATAACCTAAAACGCTCTTTTCTATGACACTTCCGTATGCAGAACCTTACAAGATCAAGATGACCGAGGCCATCCGCACCTCCACACGTGCGGAGCGCGAAGCATGGATCCGCGAAGCCCGCTACAACCTTTTCAAGCTGCGCAGCGACCAGGTCACGATCGACCTGCTGACCGACTCGGGCACAGGCTCGATGAGCGACCGCCAGTGGGCGGCCATGATGACCGGCGACGAAAGCTATGCCGGAGCCTCGTCCTATTTCCGGCTCAAGGAGACGATCGAAAGCATCTTCGGGATGCCCTATTTCCTGCCCACGCACCAGGGGCGTGCTGCGGAGAACGTGATCTTTTCGGCACTGCTCAAGGCGGGCGACATCGTCCCGGGCAACTCCCACTTCGACACCACCAAAGGGCACATCGAATTCCGCCATTGCCACGCTGTGGACTGCACGATCGACGATGCGGCCGACACCCAGAAAGAGCTGCCCTTCAAGGGCGAGATGGACATCGCCAAGCTCGAAAAAATCCTGCGCGAGAACCCGCGCGAAAAAGTCCCGTGCGTCGTGCTGACCATCACCAACAACACGGCAGGCGGGCAGCCCGTGTCGATGCGCAACATCCGCGAAACGGCCGAAGTCTGCCGCCGCTATGGCGTACCCCTGCTGCTCGACTCGGCCCGTTTCGCCGAGAATGCCTATTTCATCAAGACCCGCGAGGAAGGCTACGCCGACAAGACCATCAAGGAGATCGTCCGCGAAATCTACACCTATGCCGACATCATGACCATCTCGGCCAAGAAGGACGGCGTGGTGAACATGGGCGGATTCGTGGCCATGCGCAGCGAAGAGCTCTACAGGCAGGCCATGACCTTCAGCATCATGTTCGAGGGCTACGTGACCTACGGCGGCATGTCGGGCCGCGACATGGATGCGCTGGCCGTGGGGCTGGACGAAAATACCGAATACGAACAGCTCGACGCCCGCATCCGCCAGGTGAAGCTGCTGGGCGACCTGTTGGACGACTACGGCGTACCCTACCAGCGGCCGGCCGGCGGACACGCCATCTTCGTCGATGCGAAAAAAGTGCTCCCCAACCTGCCGAAGGAACAGTTTATCGCCCAAACGCTCGCCGTGGAACTCTATTTGGAGGCGGGAATCCGCGGCGTGGAGATCGGCTCGATCCTCGCCGACCGCGACCCCGACACGCACGAGAACCGCTACCCGCGGCTGGAACTGCTGCGCCTGGCGATCCCGCGGCGGGTCTACTCGGACAACCACATCCGCGTGATCGCCGCGGCCTGCCGCAACATCTACGAGCGCCGCGCAGAGATCACCACCGGCTACCGCATCACCTTCGAAGCCCCGATCCTGCGGCATTTCACCGTCGAACTGGACAAAATCTGAACCCGAAGATGCGTCCGCCGCTCCACCGGACAGCATCCGCGGAATAGAATATAACGAACCGGGCAGGGAAAAACCCTACCCGGTTTATTTTCGTCGGCCGCAACGGCCCGCCCCCGAAGTCCGCAACCCGAGTCCATCTACCGGGAACAGCCCCCCCCGACGGGCCCGCAACCGCACCCCTGCCTCTTATTGCAGCGATTCGGGAGCCGGGATCAGGAACAGCAGCCCGATCAGCGCGATCAGGCATACCACCACGATCAGGATCGTCTTTCCCCAGTTCCGCTTCTTCGTCCCCGGCACGACCGTCTCGTAGCCCGCAAAGGCTTTCGAATCCGCCTGTTGCGTCGCCGCAGGTTTGGCACCGCCCAGGCGCGCCATCTCCTGCTCCATACGTTTGGAGCGGTCGGCCGACAGCTCGGCCTGCTTCCGGCGGAGGGCCTGCTCGGCGGCCCGGCGTTCGCGCTCCAGCTTCGCCTCGGCCTCACGGGCTTCCTGCTCCTTGCGCGCCTGCTCGGCACAAAGGTATTCGATATACTTCCCGGCACGGAAAACATCCACCAAGACAAAAGTCTCCATCGGGGTGTATTTCTCCTCCAGCCGGATATTTTCGCGGACAAGCCGCTGCAAGGTATCGTAGATGGGTATCAACGGCTTGGAAAGGTACTCCCGCCGCACCGACGAGGCTAGCTCCCCGGCACGTCCCAGCATCGAGGTCTCGAACGCATCGAATCCCCGTGCAAGGTAATAGACCGCCTCGGCCAGCCGGATGTCGTCCTCGCGCTGGCCGAACACCGACCTCAGGCGGTCGACCGCAGCCCCGCCTTTGGGCGACCCGGTGTTGCAGTAGCCCAGGAACCCCCAGAACCGCTGCCAGTAATCGTCGGTGAGCTCCTCTTCGTAAGCCTTCACCGACTCCTCCGGGCAGACGACCGCCCGCGCGAGGAAATACCAGTAGCCGGCCTCGTAGTTCGACGAATTTTCGTGCAGCACGGTGAGGGCTTCGAGGCTTTTCTGCGCCGGTTCGGGCTCCGTCGCCGTGATCAGGCGCGACACGGCCGCCTCCAGTTCGGCACGCTGCACGGAAGTGAGCTCGGCAGATTTCCCGGCGGGCTTTTGCTGCCGCGCCCTGAGGATCGAAGCCTGCGTCGCGGCGTCTATCCGCAACCGCTGCGCCTCGGCATCCAACTGCTGCTTGCACGCCGCATCGAGCGGCCCGGCCCCCGTCGTCCGCACGACGAATGCGCGGTACTCCTCGTGCGCCTGCCGCTCGCAGTTTTCGCAGCGCTTCGACGCCTCGACATAATATTCCAACGCCACCTGCTTGCCGCATTTCGGACATACGACACTGTGGTCGACGTAAATACACTTACCGGAAACCGCACACACGATGGTCTTGCGCGAGTCGTCTTCGGTAATGTTGTTGTGGATCGTGATGTTCGACGCCTCGTATTTCTCCTGCTTGCCGATGATCGTACTTTCATTGATCAGGTTCTTATCGCCGACGAGCGGCGCGGCTTCCGGCGCCTCGGCCGCCGGCGTGCGTTTCACCTCCGCTGCGGCGCAGTCGCAACCGCACTTGTGGCAGAAGCGGGCAGTATCGGCGAGTTTATCGTAACCGCACTTGGGACATGTTTTCATGCTTGTTCGTTGTTTTCTTCGGTTTCACTATCAGCCTCATCCCCGGCAACGGCCTGCTCGACCGCCGAGGCGACCAGCCACCCGTGGCTCATGGTTCCCGTGACGACGACCTCCTGCCGGTCGAACGGCACGAAATAGGGGTCGTTGGCCGGCGCCGCGCCTTCGCGGCAGAGCTTCACGACGCTCATGTCGTCGTCACGCACCAGAAAGGCATAATGCCCTTCGGATTTCGACCCGGCATTCTGCAACCGGATCAGTATTACTCCCTGGTATCTCTCCATGGCCGTGCTCATTTTAGATCCCGCCCGCAGTTGGCGCAGAAACGCACGCCCTGCACGGCTACCGTACCGCAGTCGGGACATACCCGCCCGACGGACTGGGGAGCCTGCGCCTGGGGCTTTGCGGCCGCCTGCTGGTTGTTGCGCGTCGCATATTCGAGGGCACTGTCCTGCGTCTTGTCCACCCGGTCTTCCTGGCGTTCCATCCGTTCGCGGTAACGGTCGCGTTCGGCATCCTTGTTCTGGACGATGTGCCCGGTCATGGTCGTGGCCATATCCTTCATCTCGCGCATCATCTCCAACATACGGTCTTCGTGGCGCTGCGAATCGGCGATACGGGCATCGGCGGCCTGCTGCACCTGTTCGGCGTTCTTTCCCGCCGAGAACGACTCGGCGAACTTCACCGCGGCCTGCGAATCGAGGTTCTCGCCCGCAGCCACGGCCATCAGCTGCTCGGCCGTCATCCGCGCCTTCTTGTCGAGGGCTTCCTGCTTCAGGCGCTCCATCTCGCGCTCGTGATCCAAATCCATCTTCTTGTCCTCGCGGTTGAGCTCCTTGACCTTGCGCAGGCGTTCGATCTGGGCATCCATCTCGGCATTGTCCAGTTCCATCTCCGACTGGCGGTCTGCCCGCTGCAGCTCGCGCTCCCGGGCGCGGCGTTCGTCGGAATACTCGTCCTCGCGCTTGCGATGCGCGAGCGTCAGCTCCTGCAACTCCAGCCCCTGGCGCATCTGCTCCACGGCGACCTGCCCTTCGCCCGCCGTGCGGACTTTCTCGAACTCGATCTGGTCGCGCAGCTGCATGAGCTTGATCGCCTCGCCCCGGCGGTAACGGCGCTCGGCGACGTCGATGCGCAGGTTGTCGACGTCCTCTTCGCGCAGCAGCCCGGTCTTTTCGATGTCGGCCAGTGCAGCCTCCACCTCGTCCTCGCTGCGGGCATCGCGGATCCGTTTCTCGCGCGAAAGCACGGTGTAGAACTTATCCAGCTCGTCGTCGGCCAGCAGGCGGTCTTTATTGACCTGCTGCAACCCCTCATAGAGCTGCATGTCACTGCGTGCATCGGCAATAGCCTGCGAATTGGTCTCCGCAGCCAGGCGGTTGCGGAAATCGTTGGTGCGGCGCAGGTAGTCGAGTTCCTGCTCCGAAAGGTAAAGTTCGCGGCTCAGGCTGCGCAGGCGTTCCAGGTCTTCGTTCGAAGCCACCACTTCGGCCACGCGCTCCAGCGCAAGGCCGTAGAACTGGTCGCCGGAAGCGGCAATCCTGGCCGTGATCGCCTCGGCGACCTCCGCCGGGATCGACGTGCCTTCGACCTGGCGATCCTG
The DNA here is from genome assembly GCF_002320215.1 of Alistipes sp. UBA1686. Lineage (NCBI taxonomy): Bacteria > Pseudomonadati > Bacteroidota > Bacteroidia > Bacteroidales > Rikenellaceae > Alistipes > Alistipes sp. UBA1686. Next base: position 55,256 of record NZ_DCKA01000004.1, on the reverse strand, counting down.
CATCACGGCCTGCACGGCATTCTGCATTACGGGCTGCAACTTCTCCGCAATCCTGCGGGTCGTGGCGACGGGCTCGTCCGTCAGGAAATATTCGGCGAAACGATTGAAATCTGCGATACGGAAAATCACGCGCAGACCGACCTGCAAGTCCAGCAGTTTCGTGCGCACGGACATCGGCCTGAACTCGGCCATATCCTCGGCCGTTCCCGAACCGAATACCAGCGAGAAACTCTTGTCGAGCTTGAGCAGCAGCGAGAAAGCCTCGTGCCGTTTCATGCTCTCGATCACGGCATCGAGCGAGCGCTGCCGTTCGGGAGCGTCCTTGTCGTCGAACTTGTCCTTCACGCGGCGTCCCAGCAGGGCGTTTATCAGGAAACGGCCGCTGCCGGCCATCAGCCCCGCAGCCCCGCCCGTACGGCTTTCGAGTACGCGCTTGAGCTCGTCGGGGTCTACGAAATCGTAGATGCCCCCGTGGATTTCGGCCAGCACCTTGCCGTTGGCCTTGATATACGCCGTCGTGCCGTCGTTTACGATCAGCCCCTGCGCCGAATCGTAGCGGATAAACTCCGATTCATTGACCCGGCAGGCGACTTCGCCTTTCTGGATATTCCAGAAAATCTTCTGTTTCACCGTGGCGAGCTCGCCGCCTCCGGCAGCCTGCCCGTCCGGCGCCTGGGACGCCTGTGCAGCGGCGGGTTCGACCGCCGCGCCGCACGTCGTGCAGAACCTGGCGTCGGGCAGCATCGGGGCATTGCATTTCGGGCACACGGGGCCTGCGGGCGCAGCGGCGACGGGCGTACCGCACGTCGTGCAGAACTTCACATCCTCCAGGAGTTCGGAATTACAATTCTGGCATTTCATAGTAGTCGTTCTATTTGGTTGATATGATTGATTTCACGTTTCCGTTCAGGTCGGCGGTCGCCGTATGGCAGCTCTTTATGGTACCGTCCGTCTGCAGGTAATTGAAGGCATAAAACTCGTCGCCGTTGCCGTATTTCATGCGGGTGACGGTCGACAGGCTGCGCGGTTCGACCCCCAGCTGTTCGTACAATTGCCGGTCGACAGCGGCGCGGATCAGCGACAGGTTGCGGTCGACGGCGCTGCGCACCCGGTCGAGCAACGAGGCCGGAGCGGCTTCATAGACGCACTTGCGTTCGACGACCGCGTTGACTGCGCCTTTCGCCAGCGCCTTGACCGCCCGGGGATGCGCCTTCGCCCCCTCCCGGCGCACGCCCACATGCAGGAACGGATCGCCGAAAAGGTTGAACTCGACGATCGTAAGTGCCTGGTGGGGCGTAAAGTAACCGTCGTTATAATCGAAGAAGCTCTGCCGTGCCATGTAGAATGCCTCGCCGGCCGTATACCCCTCGAGCAATTTGGCCATATAGACGTTCGTCAGGCGGTCGGCATTGTCCAGGTCGGCTGCCGAACTGCTCTTCGAAGCACCCCACGCGATGCGCGACGACCCCAGGTAGAGCAGCGTCATGTCGCCCATCGCCGCGAGCAGCATCGTCTCGCCGCGGCCGTAATCCTGGAATTTTCCGCCATAGCACGCCTCGGTCACCACCACGTTCGGTTTCTCAGCGGACGCCAGCTGCCGGGGCGTGACTGCCTCGTAACATTGCTGCTGGTAGGAAGCATAGAAGCTGCATGCGGTCGGGGCATCGCTGCCGTGCAGGTTGAAATAGTAGAAGTCCGCACCCCGGTCGAAAACCTTGTCGACGATCGAACGCTCGACGCAGGGGCTGACAAAAAGGTTCTGCATATAGATACGCTCATCGAGCCGCACGTCGCCCCGGAAGAGTCGGTTGCGGCGGAAAGGCTCGCTGACCGAAGCTGAGGCCGAAAGCCACGTGAGGTCGGTCTGCCCGTAAGCCCTGCCCACGGCCATCGAACCGGGGGCTTTGGCCGCGCGGCGCAGGTATCCGGCCAGGTCGTCCAGCGACGCGTCATGCGCCAGCGGCAGGCGTCCCGTATGGAAATATTGTTCGTACTGGAAAATTTCGGCCGTCCCCAGCATGGGGTAAGTCCGCTCGCCCAGCAGGTAGGCATAAGGGATATCGGAGTCGATATCCGTATCGCTGTAATCGGGATCGGTGATATACTGCGGCAGGACGGGCATGGGAATGACATCGGCGCCTCCGACGATGAACAGGTAGTTGGTTTCATCGTCGGCCGTGCTGCGCCCGAAACGGTAATAGTCCGCCAGCAGGTAACCGTGTTCGACCCACGAATCGGCCGGTGAAAGCGTCACGGCGCGGTTGCGCCCGGCCTCGGGGTTGCGAAAAACATAGTCGCCGGCATCGACGATGCGGTAACGGATGCCGTGTGCCGCCGATGCTTCGGCATAGGCGGCGAGCAACTTGCGCACCGCCGCGGCATCGGTTCCGAATTTGCGGGCCAGAGCCTGCAGGTTGGTGAAGATGACGCCCTCGGCCATAGGCCCCGCCGGCTCCTTCGAGCCCGCGGCCGCGCCGCTTCCGGCCCGGGCGGCTGCCCGGGCGCTTGCGGCGGATGCCGCCCCGCATCCCGAGGGGATTCCGGCGCCATGCGAGGCCGAAGCCGCCGGGGTATCGCCCGCAGCCCGGACAGCCGGGGCAACGGGTGCCGCATCTGCCGCCGGGGATGCCGTCACCGGGCGGGCGGGGAGCCTGGTGCCGCAGCCCCCGCAGAAAAGGTCGTTATCACCGCATTTCTTTCCACAATTGGGACAAAACATCGCGAATCGGTTTTAAAGGGTTAATCAATCCGGACGACTTGGGCCGGCGTACGCTTCAGGTCGGGCATCGCCTCGCCCACGCCGGCACCGATATAGGTCGCATCGCAGATTACATAGCGTTTGTTGCCGAGCTGCATGTAGTCGCCCTTCACCTCGCCTTTGAAGCATACCGCCGCGGCGATATGCGCCGGATAATAGAGCAGCACGACATCCAGCCCCAGCAGATCCTTGACCAGCCGCGCAAAGAGGATCGAACGGTCTTCGCAGTCGCTGTACGGATAGTAGTACATCTCCTCGGCGAAGAGTGTCCGCTCGATGCCGAACTGTGCTTCGTCGGTCTTGTAGGGGAAAGCCCTGTGCAGGTAGTGCAGCAGCAGTTCCGCCGCCTCGCGCTCGCCCTTCCCGGCCACTGCGGCGCGCAGCGGGGGATAGAGTTGCCCGCACACCGGGGCAGTAAGCGCCGTGGCCGCATAGACGCTCCAGTGACAGGGCGGATAATTCGTATAGAAATCCATCAGGTTGCGGTTTACCGTCACCGTCGTCGAAACCACGCCGTCGAAATTGCGGACGGCGGGCGCCGCGGGGTTCTGCGCGAAGAGGGGCGGCGCGGGCATCGCCAGCGACAAAGGCCGCTCCCCGGGGATCGTGAAATTGCAGATATTGTACGACGCGGCCCGCGGGACATCGTCCAGGATATAAAATACCTGGCCGTCGATATTGAAATAGGGACGGGCATAGACCTGCCCGTCGGTGGCCAGCAACAGGAACAGCCGGCCGCCGCCGCGCGCCATGCGCACTTTATAGCCCGCCTCGGCCATCAGGAACGATTGCAGGACGACCGATTCGTTCGTTTTGGGGCCGCAGAATCCGTCGGCGAGTGTCCGCACAAGGTCGTAATAGCCCCAGTCGTTGAGCCCCAGCGCCTTTTTCAGCGCCACGCACTCCGCCGCCACGGCATCGTATGCACCTCCCGAAACACCCTCCCAGGCATTGGCCACGCTGTTCTCCTGCACCGAGGCGAGGTTGAAGCGGTGTTTCGCAGCCAGCGATACGGAACAGCCCGTGCCGTAGAACGTGAACTTGAAGGGATGCGAAACGTCCACCGCCGGAGCCGCGTCGTCCGTCCCCGCGACGGGTTTCCGCCCCTGCTGCACACCGTTATCCCCGGCCCCCTTTCCCGCGGCGGGTTTGCCGGGAAGCACAGGAGTTTCCGCAATCCCGGGCGCATCGGGCATCTCCGGAGCCGGCTCGGGCAGGTCGACCACCTTGTCGTAAGGCATCCTGTCCTGCGTCGGCACAGAGGGCGCATCCGGGTGTTTCATAACGGGGATGTCGGGTTCCCGGCGTTCGGGCACGGGTACCGGAGCCTCGGCGCGGAAAGCCTCCCAGCGCTTGCGCATGAAGTCGGCGCACGCCTTGCGGTAGTTGTCCCGGAATTCGGTATAGGCCTGCCTGCGGCGCGCCTGGTATTCCAGCAACGCCTCCCGGCGGGACTGCGCCGGCAGGGGAAGCACGAAAAGCAGCGACAGCAACAGGGTCAGATAGCGTTTCATAGGCGGAACTGTTACGGGTAAAAGACGGCGGCTTCCCTCGTCCGAGGGGAGCGCCGTCTCTCGATTGGACATGTGCCGGCCAATACGGCTACTGCTGCGAGAAAGCAGCCATCTGCTCCTCGAAGATCTTTTTGAACTGGGCGCGGTCGAATTCCAGGTTGAGTTTGGCATCCTTGGCGATCGCATCCTCGATGGCTGCCTCCAGGGCAGCCTTGGGAAGCTGCATGCAGACATAGTAACGGAACGAGCCGTTGTCCTGGCGGAACATCTTCTCCTCGACGACCTGCACGTCGCGCAACTGCTGGCCGACGGCCGTGTAAGCCAGTTCCTGATACTGCGACTTGTGCTCGGCGGAAACGCCCGTATCCTGGTTCTTCACATAGTTCTCGATGACGAGCTTCACATCGGCCTGGATGGCCGCGGCAAGATCCTGGCGGCAATTCTGCATGGCGATCTTCTGCGCCGTGCTGCGCTCGGTGCTCACGCCGTTCTGCACGGCACGGTAATATTCGGCATTGCTGCGGTACTGTGCGCCGCTGAGCGGAATAGCCTCTTCGACCATGCCCGCAGGGGCAGCGGGCCCGGAGGCCTTTTTCGACGAACTGCACGACACGGCGCCGGCAGCGAGCAGGAGAGCGATAGCTCCAATAAGGGTTCTTTTCATCTTTCGGATTATTTGGTTGTAAGTTTATAGTGCAATGTAAAATCGGCTTCGGAGGCCTTCCCGTCGGCGGAATTCCCGAATCCGATGCTTCCCCTGAGTACGTCCACCCCGTCGGTTGCGGGGCTTATCGAGCCTTGCGCCTCGAACGTTACGCTGCAATCGCCCCCGGCGAGCTGCGGGGGTTCGATCCTTTCAGCCACGATCCGGGCCCCGTCGGCCGGGTTGAACAGCACGATCCGCCGCACCTCGGCCGCCGTCCCGCTTACGCGCAGCTGCATCGTCCCGCGGATCACCCCGCCGGACTGTTCGATCCTGAGCGTGCCCTTGGGCCGGACTGAAACGGCGTCCCCGGCCGGATTGAAAAAGATCGTCTGCGACACGCGCGCACCGCCGAACAGGTAGAGCACTTCGATCTTGTTGATATCGGTCGGCGAAGCGTACTGCGGGTCATAGGAGAGCAGGTAGCGGCCGTCGCCATAGGGCTTGACGGCCATCTCCAGCACCGATTCGCTTTTCAGGCGCGGCTGCACGGCGGTCGTGGCCGGACGGCCGTCGAGCCGCAGGGAATAGACGCACTCGCCCGGCGCCTCGGACTCCACCTCGATCGACACGGCATTGTACAGTGCCCGGTAATTGCGCCGCAGGGTCTCGACATCGCCCTTGCGGGTGGCGTCGAAGAAATAGTCGTACAACCCGTCCAGCTCGTTTACCGCCAGCCGGATACGGTCTATGTCCGTAATCGTGCCCAGTTCGCGCCGCAGCCGTTCATACTCGGCCTGCTTGGCGTCGTCGATGGCCACGAAAGCCTCGATCAGCTGCCGCCGCGTCTGCTCCGGAAAGGGGTACAGCACCGAATATTCATAGCGGTAGGTCTTGGTCTTCTTGCTGTATATCCGCTCCCAGTAGACCGCCTCGGCGTTCGAGAGGGTGATGTCGTTCAGGTAGGGCAGCTGTCCGGCCTCGGTCATCAGCACCGACGAATAATCGCTCATCGCCGAGACCAGCTGGTCGCGCGTGATCTGGCGCGTCGCCATCTTCTCGGCGGACGAGACATTCACGGCCACGGCATTGACGATATACTGCCGGATCGAGGCCATGCATTTCCCCGAGGCGGCGGCAAGGGTCTCCCCCACCTCCGTCACCGCAAAATGCGACCGGTCGGAACTGCCGATCCATGCCGGCTTCCGTTTGCTGCTCGCCTCGACGACCTTGTCCTTCTGGGCAAAAGCCGCCGTCGAGATGCAGAGTGCCGCCAAAAGCAGCGAAATAGGTAATAAACGCTTCATCGGGTCACTTCGTTAGGGATTTAACCTTTTGCGTATCGGAATCGTAGCGCAGCGACACCTTGCCGACAAAGGCGTCGAGCGCAACGGCATCCTTCTTCGCTTTGTAATGGCCGGCGATCAACATGGCGCAATCGGCATCCCCGACCTTGCCCTGGCAATGGGCGAAGAAAAAATCCTCGGCCGCAGCGCTCTGCCCGTCGGCGAGCATGGCACGCACGACGGCGATCCGCAGGTCTTTGCCCGCATATTCGTCGTCCCCGGCCGTGTCGGCGTAGCTGTCGCGCAACCTGACCCACTCGGGCTGCGCCGCATAGGCGGCCTGGGCCTTGCGGGCAGCATGGTTTCGCACGGCCAACGCCCCTGCACCCGCAGAGCAGCAAATCAGCACGACGGCCGCAATGACCGTCACCTTGCGGCGGTTTTGCGCATGCGCCGACGCCTGCCGTGCAAGGGCGTCATCCAGCCGCAGCTGCATGGCATCGAGCCGGGCCAGCACCTCGGCATCTCCGGCAAACCGCTCCCGCACGGAAGCGGCATCCTCGGCAAAGACCCGCGCTGCGGCCCTTACGACCACTTCGCCGGCACTCAACCGCAGTTTCCCCTGCATACGGGCAAGCAGCGACACGGCCAGCGGCACCAGCGCGACGGCGACCAGCAGGTAGAAGATATTGGCGCCCGTAGCGACCCCGGCGAGCAGGCAAAATACCAGCGCCGCAGCGCACAGCGCAGGGAGCATCTTACGGGCCGTATCGCCCAGGGCGGGCAGCGGCACGGCATCCAGCCCGGCAAGCCCCTCTTCGAGGCTCGCGAGCATCAGCCGGGAATCCGCCCCCGCACCGGAGGCAATATCGTTGACGACGGCCTCGACGTAGTCGGCGCCGCAATCCGGGCATAGGTGCTGCGAATCCTCCATTCTATTTCCGCAAACAGGACAGGTTTTCATCGTACTTCCAGATTAATCAGACAATCGTTCGGTCAGAGTCCGAAGAGCCATTCACCCAGCGACTTGCCCTTCTTGGCAGAGGACTCGGCACGCTCGGCCTTGAGGCTCTGCGCCTCGACGGCAGCCTCCTGCTGCGTCCGCGCGCGCATTGCCTCGGCATCCATTTTCCGCAACTCCTGCTCCATCGCCGCGGCTTCGGCCGCCGCAGCCTGCGCATCGAGGCGGTTGAGGAACCGGATCACCTCACCGTAGTTCGGGCTCACGGGGTTGCACGCACGGCACAACTCCAGCGCCCCGTCGATATCGCCCTGGCGCACCAGAATATCGGCCTGAGCAACGGCACGGGTCACCTCGCCGGCGAGCAGTTTGTCGTAGACCTGCACCTTGAGCTCCTCGACCGCCTCGTATTCGTCGACACTCTCGGGAATCACGGCCAGCGCCGCCATCGCATCCTCGTACTCCTCACGGGCGACGAGTGAGTTGACCTTGGCGAGTATCTTCGGCATCTGGCGCGTATAATAGTCGGCGATGCCCTGCTGCACGTCACCGATCAGCTTGGCGAAACGCGCGTCGTTGACGTTCACCTTATTGATCAGCGACCGCATACAGGCTTCCATGCTTTTGCCATTGGCCTGGAGCGATATGGTCTGGCTGCCAAAAACCGTATCTTCGAAGAGATTTTTGACCGACAGGGTCAGGTCGGCACGCAGCACGTGCAGCGTGGTCATCCCCGTATCGACCGCCCCGTCGTCGGTGATCGTAAGCGTCGGCGTGACGACGAAAAGCCCCGCGGCATCGGCCATGCCGTTGCGGGTGATGATCTTGCTGATCTTGTTTTTGAGGGCCGCGGCGTTGTTGTCACCGAGCTGCGCGGCCGTCTCGTCGTCGATATAGGCCGAGAGGTCGATTACGGCCTGGGCCCGGAGCGACAGCGCGGCCAGCACGAACACCAGGGAGAACGATAGTTTACAAAGCAGATTCATGGTCTGTTGTTTAGTAGATGATTACGTCGATGGAATTACCCGTGATCGTACGCGACACGGAGAGGTTCAGCCCCTTGAGGTACTGGTAGAGCGCCAGCGCGAAATCATTGACGTCCGACTGCATACCGTCCTCCATGGAGTTGTCCACAAAAATATCGCTGAAGGCCAGCAGCGTGCTCGTGCGGCCCTGCGTATGGTACTTGCCGTTCTTGGCATGGCGCTTCACCCACGAAACGAGGATGTCCGACAAGGGCATGATGTTGTTGATCTCGGTATCCATGTTGATGGCCGATCCGGGGTCGATCGTAAAGCGCACGGCCACGCTCTGCCCGGTCGAAATCTTGGTCGCCATGCGTGTGGATATCTGCTTCATGAAGTCGCCGACCATCGCCTGCGCCATCACGCCGCACAGCACGTCGGCCGTCGTGCGTTTGCGCCCCGAAATTTCGGATTTGGTGGCCAGCGTATTGCCCGTGGCGATCTCGATCGCCTGCAGGGTCAGCGACACGCGCACCCCGCCGTCGTTCACATCCTGGTTGATATCGACGCTCACCGAGACGTCGGCACCCGAGTTGACGAGGATCGCGTCGTCGAGCGACATGCCGTCGCCCATGCGCACCTGATAGGTGTTGGCGTTATTGAGCGACGTGAGCAGGTCTTTGGTCTCCACGCCCTGTTTGATGAAGCCTTCGTTGACCTTCGAGATGGCCATGCGCATGTCCGAATTGTCGCGGATGGCCTCTTCGTAGGACTGGCCGCTCTTGCGGAAGGGCACGACCATCACCGTCGGCATGGCGATCATCTCCTGGGTTTCGGAGAGCGCTATATCGGCGGCATTGCGCCCGATGACACCGTTGTTGATCAGGTCGCGCTCGAGCGATTCGGTGTAGAGGTCGATCGTCGCAAAGACCTGGATGTCCTTGGCGGCGGTCTTGTTGGTCTTGTCGGCGATGGTGCAGCTGCGGATGTAGTTGGCATAGCGAGTCGTGCCGAGCAACTGTCCGACATACTGGGCCGCCCCGGCCGAGGGTTTGCTGCCCAGCAGGGGTTTGTTGTCGTTCAGGCCGTCTATACCGTTATATAAATAAGTGTAGATCACCGATTTCTTCGCCATCTCGATCGCCTCCTTCTTCGTGCGGGCGATTCCCGAACACTCCAGCGTAGCGATCTTTCCGGTCGTGCGTTTCAGGATGGCATCGGTCGTATAATTCTGTGCCGAGGCGGGGAAAAGCGCCGACAGGAGCACGACGATGACTGACAATACGGACTTCCTAAACATCTGATAATTATTTTAAGTTTGAACGGATAAAATCCCCGGGGTACCGTCGGCGACACCCCGGAGATCGTTTCCAGAAGAATTATATACGGTAAGTTTATGCACCGACGAGCCCTTTGAAGAAACCGCCCGCCGCCGTCCCCTGCTTGTCGAGGATGACGACCAGCTTGTCGCCGTTGTTGAATTTCTCCTTGATGGCGTCCTCGCCCGAAGCGACCTGGCATTTGGTAACGCCTTCCATCACCTCGACGGCCACGATGGTGCCGATCTCCGACTTGGTTACCTTCGGGCCGATCTTACGCTCCAGGAATACCTTGAAACGGGTCTTTTTGGCAACGCCCATCTCCGTACCGCCCGAGATATAGAGCTCCTTGACGCGGCCTTTCTTGTCGGCCTCGCCCAGCTCGAGGATATAGGTCTCGAACTTGAAATGCTTGTCCACGAACCCGACCATGCCCTTGCGGAGGTCTTTCATCGCGTCGTTGAATGCACCGTCCTTCGAATCGGCGTCGATACCCGAAACCGAAAGGTCTTCCGAACCGATCATGGCGCCGTCGGCAATGTTATATACCTTCAGCGAATAGGTTACCTCGGCCTTGTTGTACATCTTGCCGTCGATATCCGACTTGAACTGCGAGAACGAAACGTTGTTGGCCTGTCCGATGACGACCTTCTTGGCGCCCAACGCCTTGTAGGCGGCTTCGCTTTCGCTCTTCCAGTTGGCATCGTTCACCACGTCCTCGACGTTGCGGTCGGCATAGAGTTTCGACAGCGTATCGTCGGTCAGTGCGTCGACGATGTGGAAACGGCCACGGTCGGCAAAACCCGACAGGACGGCCGCCCGGATGTTGTCACAGGCTGCCTGGCTGACAGCGGAGGTGTGCGTAAAAGGATTGATGATGACAGTCTCCTTCGAAGGATCGTCCTGGGCAGAGGCGCCCAGCCAAACAAGCACGGCCACAGCGGCCAAAACGGTTTTGAAACAGTTTTTCATAAATATAGCTGAGATTAAAAGGGTTAGGAATCGCATGCTTTATGATGGGACATAGCTCCTACAGTCCCCCGCACCTGGGAACTAAGCAATAAATGTAAAATTAAAAAAAAGGAAAGCGTGGTGCTGTAGCTATATTTCAGAGTGGGAAGGTTCTTGCAAAACCTCGAGAATAAAATAAGCAACAGTCCCACGCCTATATCCGTAAACGGATAAGACGCGGAGAAATGCCGGCTTATTCTCTTCTCAGTATTAATTTGCAAGATTTACCACTCGAGAATAAACTTACACTTTCCGTGTTAGTCAGTATGTATCACAAATATAGTGAATATATTCGAAAAATACAACTTCGGCACCTCTTTTTCGGGACTGTCGCGACCCTAAATTACAATAAAAAATTCTAATTCGCTAACTTCAGACCCAAAATGTGCCATACGAAGACCCGGAAACGAGCCTTCTCCGATCGCCGGCAGAATAAAACGCACACGCCCGTGCCAAGGCTCCGGCAGCACGCCCTACATCGCCAGCGCCAACACCACGACCATCAGGGCAACGCACCACAGAGGCAGGTCGCAGCGCTCCCCGGACATCGCGGCATCCAGCGCACGGGAGCGCTCCAGATAAAGCAGGAAGAGGAACCACAAGGCACCATATACGACATTCCGGGCAATGCCCCGGATAAACATTTCGGTACCTCCGTACAGATGCGGATCGTATCCGGAAAAGAGCAGCATGAGCAGCGCAGCGAAATGCAACACCACACGCAGCCCGGCATACCAGCGCGCCAGCGACAACCCGTAGGGGCTCCGGCCGACCAAGCCCCACAGCACGCAGACGGGCAGCGCCACGCCGGCCGCAGGGATCAGGAACATCAAAGCCGTGCCACCGCCCAGCCGCCACGAGCCCGAAACGAACTGCATGAGCAGCCCGAACGCCCACTCCCCCATACGGGAAACGACATAAGCCCCGAACACCCACACCGGGCCGGGCAACTCAGCGATACGGGCTGAAAACTTGGATTCCATAGGGCACGAACTTTACGCTGGAAACAAAGGTATGAAAAAAAGGGAGACCCGCAGTCTCCCCTTTTCCTGTTTTTTAAATTTCCGGCCGTCAGACCAGTGTCTCCAATATCTGCACGGCATTGAGCGCCGCCCCTTTTTTGATCTGATCGCTGACGCACCAGAACGTCAGGCCATTCTCGCAGGTCAGGTCTTTGCGGATACGCCCCACGTATACCGGCTCCTTGCCCGCGATGAACAGCGGCATCGGGTAAACTTTGCCCGCCGGGTCGTCCATCAGCACCACGCCCTGTGCCCTGGAGAAAGCCTCGCGGGCTTCGGTGACCGACACGGGACGCTCCGTCTCGAGCCATATGCTCTCCGAATGGGCACGCATCACCGGCACGCGCACGCACGTCGCCGACACGGCGATGTCCGAATGCATGATCTTGCGCGTCTCGTGAAACATCTTCATCTCCTCCTTCGTGTAGTCGTTATCGGTGAACACGTCGATATGGGGAATTACGTTGTAGGCCAGCTGGAATGCGAACTTGCTGACCGTCGGCTGCTTGCCGGCCCCCAGCTCGGCATACTGCGCGACCAGTTCGTCCATCGCCGCAGCGCCCGCCCCGCTGGCCGACTGGTAGGTCGAAACGTGTACGCGGCGGATGTGCGAGAGATCCTCGATCGCCTTCAGCGCCACGACCATCTGGATCGTCGTGCAGTTGGGGTTGGCGATAATGCGGCGCGGAGCGTCCTTCGCATCGCCGGGATTGACCTCGGGCACCACCAGGGGCACGTCGGCATCCATGCGGAAGGCGCTCGAATTGTCGATCATAATGGCTCCGTGCCGGGTGATCGTTTCCGCAAACTCGCGCGATGTCCCGGCACCGGCCGACGTCAGGGCGAAATCCACCCCCTTGAAATCGTTGTTGTGCTGCAACAGCTTGACGGTAATATCTTCTCCGCGGAATTTGTACGTCCGTCCCGCACTGCGTTCCGAACCGAACAGCAACAGGGAGTCGATCCCCAGGTCGCGTTCCTCCAAAATTTTCAAAAATTCCTGGCCCACAGCCCCGCTGGCGCCCACAATCGCAATTTTCATGTTGATATCGTTAAAAAATGACCATCGTTCCCGCTCGGACGAACCGTACACGGAAACTCCGGAGGCAAATATAGCGATTTCGGGCCGAATAACAAAAAAGCGCGGCCCCGCCCCGCCGCGAAACGCGCGGCCGGCGGGATGAACAGCCACCTCAGGTTGTCTCGGCTTCCACTCCCGCCTCTGTGCCCGGCCCTGCATCCGTTTCCATCGCCTCACGGACTTTCTGTTCGCGGTACACCTTCGGCGTACATCCGAAACGGAGCACGAACCCCCGGAAGAAAGTACTGCGATTCGAGAAACCCGATTTGTAAATGATCTCGTCGATCGACAGCCGGGTGGTCACCAGCAGCTGTTCGGCCAGACCGAGCCGGTATTCCCGGATGATGCAGGCCGGGGTTCGATCGGTCACGCCCCCCAGCCTGCGATAGAAGTTGGGCAGGCTCATCCCCATCCGGTCTGCGATGAACTGTGTGGAAAGCGACGTGTCGAGGATATTGCCGTGGATGATCTCGAGCATCCTGTCCAGGAAAACCTTGTCTTCCTTGTGGAGCAGGTGCCCCTGCGCCAGGTCGAACGCGCTGTATGCCGAACGGCCGTAATCCTTCAGCGATTCATAACGGCGCAGCAACTGCCCCACGACGTTTCTCAGGTGCGCGATGTCGAAGGGGAAGGCCAGGCAGATGTCCACCTCCGACTCCAGTCCCTCGATCTTCATCCCGGAACGCGAGGCCGACGTCAGCAGGATGACCGGCACCTGTGCCATGTGCCTGCTCCTGCGGATATGCCGGATCACACCGGTCATGGCCGGATCGAGCGTCACCGCACTGCAAATGACGACCTGTGGCCGCAACGCTGCCAGTTGCTCCGCAGCCTGCCCGAGCTCTCCCATGACCTTAAGGTCATAGGCGCCGGCGAAGAGTTGCGCGAGGAACGAAGCCATGTCGGGGTCTTCGCACACCACGAGCATCGTCGGCAACGCATCGCGGGAGGTTACGGCGGAAACAGCCGGGGCGCCGGGCATCCCGAACTGCCGGTCGGAAGCCATGTCCACCTGCAGGACTGGCTGCGTTACCCGGGCGATCTCCAGTTCGGGAAACGACAACGTGACAGTCGTAACGTCGCCTTCCGATGCGATCCGGAACTCCCCGCCCAGCTTCGCTGCCAGGTTGTGGCAGATCGCCAGCTCCATATCCCCTTTCTGCGAAAGGCCGCCCTTACCGCGGCTTTCCAGATAGTCCAGCAGCCGGTAACGGTCGGAGAGGAACTCGATCTGCCCCAGGTCTACGCCCTCCCCACGATTGGAAACCACAACCCGCAGCCTATCCTGTACAACGGATACACCGAAGAAAACCTCCCCGCCCGTCTCCGAGCGCCGGAAGGCATTGGACAGCACGATATTCAGCACCATGCTCAACGTACCGCGCGCCGAGGGGAAGAGCATACCTTCCCCCACCTCGGTACGGTAGCCTACCTTGTGTGTTTCGGCATACTCGGCAAAAGTCTGCACCAGTCCGTTGCACATCCGGGTGACATCGAGCAGCTCGACGTCGTCGGGACGATCCGCCGCCCCGGCCGCCCTGAGCTCATTAAGCAAACAGGTCAGATCTTTCAATTTCAGGGCATTGCGATGAATGAATCCCACCTGCCGGAGCACGAAGCCGTCGGAGGCCCCGCACTCCAGGATCTGCTGGCAGGAACCGTTGATAAGCGTCAGCGGCACCGAAAGTTCGTTGGTCAGGCTGGCAAACGAACGGATACGCGACTCGTAGAGCAGCTCTTTGGAGTGCTGGTCGTAAAGCGCCTGCCGCCTGTGCATGCGTTCACGGCGGCGGCGCTCCAGATAGCGCCCCGTGAACGCAGCAAACACACACGCGGCCGTACCATACACCACCCATGCCCAAGCGGAAGCATAGGGCGGCGGCAACACCCGGATCGCCAGCCGGCCTACGGGACTCAGCTCCCCGGTCATATTGTTCCGGTAGCGGACGTTGAGCGAATAATTGCCGGGCGGAAGGTTGGCGAAAAGCAGCCGGTTGTTATGGCGGTTGTCATTCCACTGGCTGTCGAACCCCTCGAGGTTATACAGGTACGAATAGTTGCCGCCGTTGATATAGTCCAGCGCCACGATCGAAAGACCGAAAGCCCCTTGCCGGTGGGTAAGCACCAGTTTGCCCTTGCGCATCAGCTTCGAAATGCTGTGATCCGTGCCGTCGATGGTCACATCCCGAAACCGCACCGGGGGCATATACCCCCGGTGCAGCGACTCGCCGCCCGAGACCACGACCAAACCGTTGATGCCGCCGAACAGCAGCTTCCCGGCACGGCGGTCGTAAAAATAAGCACCGTCGCTGAACTCCACGACCTCCAGCCCGTACGAAGCGCCATAGGCCACCGAACGGTGCGCAGCCGGATTATAGCGGACAATCCCGGCATTCGTGGCGGCCCAGACATTGTCGAGCGAATCGGCCAGCAGTCCGTGAATCACCCCGGCCTGCAACTGGTCGTGGGCGAACTCGACGGCAACCGCCCCTTCCCCGGGGCGGTAACACCCCATGCCGCACCCCGTTCCGAACCAGAGCGTCCCGTCGGAACAGCGCACGGCGACCGTCACGTCGTTCGCGGCCAACCCACGGCGTCCGTCCAGCGGGATCACCTCGCCCCGGCGTGCGTATTTATGGTATCGCACCGCCCCGATGCCGTGGTTGCAGAACCACAACGTCGAATCGGACTCCTCGCAGAACGAGAAAAAGAAATTCCGGCTCCGCTCCCGGCTCCCCAGATCCACGGACTCGGCCAGCCGGGCAACGGGGGCGCCTGCGTGGCCTGCAAGCTCGATGCGGTATACTCCGCTACCGATCGTTGCCGCCCACAGCACCCCGGCAGCATCCTCATGCAAGCCGTGTACATTCGCCAACTGCTCACAGCCCGCCAGGGCATGGATGCGTCCGTCGCCGTAGGAATAAAAGCACACCCCGCCGGCTCGCGGCAAAGGCATAGACTGAATTCTTACGCAGGGCGGTATTCTCGGCTATAAAATTCCGGGTATTTTCCCGTCCGAACGCCCGCTGTGCATAGAAATCGCGGATGCACAGGATCCCGTCGTTCTTCGTCCCGACCCACAGGTTGCCGCGCTCGTCGACGAACAGCGCCTTGATCGGTTTGGTAAGCTTGTAAGGCAGCATGTCATAGGTTATGGAGCGTACCGCGATATCCCCGGCCGACTGGCGGAGCAGGCCGCTGCCGTCCGTCCCGATCCATACGATATCCTGGTTCCGATCCTTGAGCAGCGAGAAAACGCCGCAAGCGACATCTATCTCCCGCAGCGTATAGCCCCCAGATTCCGACCCGGAAGCATGGAGGCGCAACACCCCGCCCATTTCGAACGCCAATACATAGTCGTCCCCGTCGCGGATAACGGCCGCAAGCTCCCCGCGCCGTTCCAGTTCCTGCGCGAGCCCGCAGATGGCCGACGTCAACTGCCGCCCGGTATCGAAACGGCAGAGGCGGCCCGCACCGTCGACGAAATAGACCGTGCGGTCACCGTCATAGCGGACGAACGAAATACCGTTGCGCACCGGAATGTGTTTCCACGCCCCCAGCACCGCACGCCCCTCGGCGTCATAAACTACCGGAGCGCAGTCCATGCCGTCGCGCCGCACGAACCAGAGCACCCCGTCCGGGTCGAGGCAAATGCGCAATACATCGTCGGCATCGACTCCGCAGAGCGGTTCGAAACGCGACTCGGAGGCGACATACCCGTACAAACGCCCTTTATACAGGAAGAACGCCTCGTCACGGCTCCGTGCCGTATATTGGTAAACACGCGGGAAGTCGGCATGCAGTTCGACGGTTCGGGCCCGTGCATCGACCCGGTCGACCCCATAGTTGGTGCGCACCCACAGGTAGCCGTCGTCCGTAGCGACGATCTCCTGCACCAGGTTACCGGAAAGCCGGAAGTTCCAGGCATAATGCCCGTCCCAAAGGTTCAGTCCGTCACAACTCCCGGCCCAGACATATCCGTCCGCATCCTGCGCAAGCGAGAGGATGGAACAATTCGAAAACCCCTCGCGGTGCGAGATACGGCAAATATTCTGGGACAACGCCGGTACCGCGACGCACACGGCGACCAGCAACAGATACCTCAGGTGCATAAGACGGTTAGATAAAAACATACTCCGTTTCCATGTAAAAATAGGGAAAAGAAAGCAAATCGGCAATAAATCAGGGCACAACAACCGTATTTCCGATATATAATCATACTATTTTCAGATGAATTCATACTCCACAAAGGATACAAAAACATAATTTTGTATAACCGGATATACTAAAAATTTACCGGCAGGACAGAACACCCATCAAAAATCTGGAAGCCATGAAAAATTTCTACTCGTTGCCGCTCCGCACGGGAGATTCGCGGAAAGTGATTAAGTGCCAGATTTATCCGGCGGCACAGGCCGCCTTCCGTATTTTCGCCGGAAACAACCTTGTATATAAGGGACCTTTAATATAAAGGCAATAAAAGGGGAACACTCTCCGCCACGCCGAATCCTCCGGTATTCAACGGCCACAGTCGAACTGCCGACCATCCTGCTTCGCAAACACCCGGACGGTTCATTGCCCCGGATTCGGCACCCTCCATCAACTCTACGAATGTCTGCTTACGGAAACCTGCCACACAGGCGATCCCGTAATTTGCGGCTCCCGGAAAATCCGTTTGCCACGGCAAACCGCCGCCAGCAACCTTTCCGGCACGCTGCAATCCCCGCGAACCGTACACGGAACTCGCTCCCGTCTCCGTACAGGGAATGTTTGCTCGTTTTCAAACCCGGCCTGCAAAGGCCCCCATACTTAATCCTTTAATTAATAATTATTGCCTATGAGACGAAAGATCCTCCTATCGCTGATGGCAGTCTTCTTCATGGCGGCAGCGTCGGCCCAGACCAGAACGGTCAGGGGTAGCGTTGTCGACGAGAACGACACCCCGGTAATCGGGGCGACCGTGATCGTGAAAGACAGCCCGACACTCGGCACTTCGACCGATGTCAATGGTGAGTTTGTACTCAAAGACCTTCCCGCCGGAGGGGGGGGGAATTACAGGTTTCCTATGTGGGTTATAAGACCCGGACAATAGCCATCACCCCCAATGTCCGTATAAAGCTCGAACCCGATGCCCAGGCCGTGGAAGCAGTCGTGGTCACGGGTATGACCAAGACGGACAAGCGCCTCTTCACCGGGGCATCCGACCAGCTCGTCGCCGATGACGTGAAACTTTCCGGCATGGCCGACATCAGCCGCGGCCTCGAAGGCCGTTCGGCCGGCGTCTCCGTCCAGAATGTTTCCGGTACATTCGGTACCGCACCCAAGATCCGAGTCCGCGGTGCCACGTCGATCTTCGGAAGCTCGAAACCGCTGTGGGTCGTCGACGGCATCATTATGGAAGACGTAGTGGACATCGACGCCGATGCGCTCTCGTCGGGCGACGCCACGACACTGATCTCTTCGGCCATCGCAGGCCTGAATGCCGAGGATATCGAAAGTTTCAACATCCTCAAAGACGGTTCCGCCACCTCGATCTACGGCGCACGCGCCATGGCGGGCGTCATCGTCATCACCACCAAGAAAGGCCGTGCAGGCGTCAGCCGCATCAACTACACCGGTGAGTTCACCTACCGCATGATCCCCTCGTACAACGAATTCAACATCATGAATTCGCAGGATCAGATGGCCGTTTACGAAGAGATGCGCAAAAAGGGCTGGCTGAACCTCGCCGAAACGGCCAACCGTTCCGAGAGCGGCGTTTACGGCAGGATGTACAACCTGATCTCCGCCTCCCTGATGGAGAATACGCCCGAAGCGATCACAGGCTATCTGCGTTCGGCCGAATACCGCAATACGGACTGGTTCCAGGCGCTGTTCAACAACAATATCATGCACAGCCACTCGGTGAGCCTCACTTCCGGAACCGAGAAATCGTCCTACTACGCTTCGCTGAGCGCCCTGTACGACCCGGGATGGACGAAGACCAGCAAGGTTTCGCGCTACACGGCCAACCTCAACGCGACCTATAACATTCTGGACAACCTCACCCTCAACCTGATCTCGAATGCGTCCTACCGTAAACAGAAAGCGCCGGGAACGCTTTCCAGCACTACGGACGCCGTAACGGGCACCGTGAAGCGCGACTTCGACATCAACCCCTATTCGTACGCCATGAACACCTCGCGTACGCTGGACAAAGACGCCTATTACACGCGCAACTACGCCCCCTTCAACATCCTCCACGAACTGGATGCCAACTACATGGATCTGGACGTGGTGGACACGAAATTCCAGGCCGAACTGAAGTGGGAGCCCGTCAAGGGACTCGAGCTGGCTGCGCTGGCCGCCGTGAAATACAACGCGACGGTGCAGGAACACCACATCACCGACGAATCGAACCAGGCGACGGCCTACCGCACCGACTCCCCGACGACCGTGCGCAACAACAACCCGTTCCTCTATAAGGATCCCGACAACCCCTATGCCGTAAAAGAGGTCGTATTGCCGGTGGGCGGCATCTACGAACGTGACGACCGCAAGATGTACTCGTACGACTTCCGTCTTACGGCGACTTACAACACGACGATCAAGAACGCCCACATCATCAACCTGTTCGCGGGTATGGAGGTCAACTCGGCCGACCGCCACAACACCTGGTTCCGCGGCTGGGGCCTGCAATACGACATGGGCATGACGCCGTTCTACGACTACCGGATCTTCAAGAAGGGACAGGAAGAAGGGTCTAAATACTACACGCTGGGCGACACCTACTACCGCAACAACGCCTACTACTTCAACGGCACCTATTCCTACAAAGGGCGCTATACCGTGAACGGCACGTTCCGCTACGAAGGCACCAACAAGCTCGGCAAGTCGCGCAAGTCGCGCTGGCTGCCCACCTGGAATATTTCAGGCGCATGGAACCTGCATGAAGAGTCCTGGTTCCAGAAGGCACAGCCCGCGCTGTCGCACCTGTCGCTGAAGGCGTCCTATTCGCTCACTGCCGACCGCGGCCCGTCGACGGTGACCAACTCGCGCGTGGTGATCAACGCCTACACCCCCTGGAGGCCGTCGGCCGGCGACGGCGAATCGGGATTGAAGATCGAAGACCTCGAGAACTCGTCGCTCACCTACGAGAAGAAACACGAGCTCAACATCGGGGCCGACATGGGCTTTGCCAACAACCGCATCAACCTGGTAGTCGACTGGTACAAACGTAACAACTTCGACCTGATCGGCGACGTGACAACGCAGGGCATCGGCGGTATCATCAAGAAGAAGGGCAACGTCGCCGAGATGAAATCGAACGGCATCGAAATCAGCCTTTCGACCAAGAACATCAAAACCAAGAATTTCAGCTGGACGACCGATTTCATCTATTCGCACATCCACAACGAGGTGAGCAAACTCGAGACCTCGGTGCGCGTGATGGATCTGGTGGCGGGCAGCGGGTTCACGCTGGAAGGCTACCCCGTACGGTCGCTTTTCTCGATCCCCTTCATGGGGCTGAACGAGATCGGTCTCCCGACATTCCTCGACCAGAACGGCGACGTCTCGACGACCGGCATCAACTTCCAGGAGCGTGAAAACCTCTCTTTCCTCCAGTACTCGGGTTCGGTCGACCCGACCGACATGGGGTCGTTCGGCAACGTCTTCCAGTGGAAAGGGCTCAAGCTGAACGTCTTCATCACCTACTCGTTCGGCAACGTGGTGCGCCTCAACCCCGTATTCAAGTCTTACTATTCGGATCTCACGGCTATGCCGCGCGAATTCAAGAACCGCTGGATGGTAACGGGCGACGAAAAGAAAACAAACATCCCGACG
The DNA here is from genome assembly GCF_002320215.1 of Alistipes sp. UBA1686. Lineage (NCBI taxonomy): Bacteria > Pseudomonadati > Bacteroidota > Bacteroidia > Bacteroidales > Rikenellaceae > Alistipes > Alistipes sp. UBA1686. The sequence goes on along the minus strand of NZ_DCKA01000004.1, from coordinate 34,872 downwards.
ATCCTTTCCCAGCGCATGTACCACGACAACAACAACCTGTCGCGCGCTTACAGCGCCTACAACTATTCGACGGCTCGCATCGCCAAAGGCGACTTCATCCGCATGAAGGAGATATCGCTGACCTACGATTTCCCGAAAAAGCTGATCTCGAAGCTGAAGTTCCAGAGCCTCTCCGTAAAATTTCAGGCGACCAACCTCTTCCTGATCTACGCGGACAAGAAACTCAACGGCCAGGATCCGGAGTTCTTCAACACCGGAGGTGTCGCGGCACCGGTTCCCCGCCAGTTCACGCTGACCATCCGCATCGGCTTATAGTCCCTAACACTTCAAAGAGAACAACAAGATGAAAAAAAGCATATTCTATACGTTCGGCCTCGCGCTGGCTGCCATTGCCTTCGCGTCATGCGACGATTTCCTGGACAAGATGCCCGACAGCCGCGCCGAACTGGATACCGAAGAAAAGGTCGTCAAGATGCTGGTGTCGGCCTACCCGGACAATACTTATAACATGTGCGCCGAGTTCTCGTCGGACAACGTCGACGACTATGGTTCGATAAAGAGTTACAACCAACTTCAGGAAGAGCTCTACAACTGGCAGGAAGTAAGTTCGGTCGAAACCAATGAAAACCCCAACGCGGTATGGGGCGATGCCTATACGGCGATCGCCGCGGCCAACCAGGCGCTCGCGGCCATCGAGGAACTGGGCGGTGCCAAGACAGCCAAGCTCCAGGCCGCCAAAGGCGAGGCGCTCATCTGCCGCGCATACGCCCACTGGGTACTGGTCAACATGTTCTGCATGCATTACAACACCAACCACCCGGACGACCTCGGAGTACCCTATATGGAACACGCCGAAACCGAGCTGAACCCGAAATACAGCCGGGGAACGGTAGCCGGGGTCTACGAAAAGATGATCGAGGACATCGAAACCGGCATCCCGCTCATCGACGACGCGATCTACTCGGCTCCCAAGTACCATTTCAACTACAAGGCCGCCTGCTGCTTCGCATCGCGCGTCTTCCTGTTCCACGAGGACTGGGACAACGCCATCAAATACGCAAGCATGGCGCTCGGGTCGGATCCCAAATCGCAGCTCCGCGACCTCGATTACCTGGCCGCATTCCCGCGCAACCCGTTGAACGACATTTCGAAAGCGTACAACTCCACGTCGCTGAAGGCCAACTACCTTATCTCGACGGGACTTTCCAATGCCGGCGCGATTTTCTGCAACTACGGGAGCCAGAACCGTTACACGCACGGCAAGTCGATCGCCGCCTACGAGACGATCGAGACATCCGCGACCACGATGAGCCCCCTGGGCAGCAAGTACGGCTGGAAGCTCCGCACATGGGTATACGGGTCAGGGCGCTACCTGCTTCCGCGGGTGCCGTACCTCTTCGAATACTCCGACCCCGTGCAGGCCATCGGCTTCACCCACTCGCTGTTCGTGGTGGCCAGCGGCGACGAAGCGCTGCTCAACCGTGCCGAGGCCTATATCATGAAAAAGGACTATCCGGCCGCCCTGGCCGACATGAACATGTGGGCGCAGAACCAGCTCACCGCCTCTTACTACAAAGGACTGACCGAAGAGTCGATCAACAAATGGGCAGATGCCCTGGGCTACGACATGACGCCCAAGGATCCCGAAAAACCCGAGGACGACCTGAAGAACATGTATCGTACGGCCAAGAAAAAACTCAACCCGGGCTTCGTTATCGACCCCGGCACGCAGGAGAACATGATCCATGCGATTCTCTTCATGCGTCGCATCGAATTCATGCACCTGGGCATGCGCTGGTTCGACACCCGCCGCTACGGAATCACCCTTTACCGCCGCCTGATCGACCAGGACGAGGATACTCTGATCAAGGTGACCGACACGATGACCGACGAAGGCGGCAACCGCGACCCGCGCCGCTGCCTGCAACTGCCGCCCGACGTCATCGCCGCCGGACTGACGGCCAACCCCCGGTAAAAACGATAAAAAAGATTTTCGATTATGAAAAAGAACCTCATATATTTCCTCGTATTGCTTCTCTTCCCCGCGGTACTCGCAGCCTGCTCGGAAGACGACCTGAGTTCCACGAGCGTGATCCAGCCGCCGCAAGTCGTGCAAAACGATTTCGACCGTTGGCTCGACAGGCATTACCTCGCGCCCTACAACATCGAATTCCAATACCGCTACACGGACATCGAGTCGAGCATGGGTTACTACCTGACGCCCGCCGATTACAACCAGTCGATCGCGCTGGCCAAGCTGGTCATCGCACTCTGCCTTGAGCCCTATGACGAAGTGACGGGCAGCCGGGACTTCATCCGTGCTTACTTCCCGAAGATCATCTTCCTCACCGGTTCGCCGGCCTACAAGAGCAACGGCTCGATCATCCTCGGCACGGCGGAAGGAGGCAAGAAGATCACGCTCTTCAATGTGGATGCCCTGCAAATAGCCTCGATCGACGCCAGCACGAACTACTTCAAGACGATCCACCACGAGTTCGGGCACATCCTCAACCAGACCAAGCCCTATACCACCGACTTCAAGGAGATCACCGGAACGCTCTATGTGGGCGATTCCTGCTGGGATACCTACAAAACGGACGCCTCGGCACTCCAGGTCGGGCTGATCAGCCGCTATGCAGGCTCCGAAGATACGGAAGACTTCGTCGAACTGATCTCGATCTACGTCACCCGCCCGCAGGAAGCCTGGGACAAACTGCTCACGACGGCCGGCGCCGACGGTGCGGCCATCATCAACCAGAAATTCGAGATCGTCCGCAACTACCTGCAAAACAGCTGGAACATCAACATCGACGAACTGCGCGAGTCGGTACTGCGCCGTGCGGACGAAGTCCCCGACATGGATCTGGAATCCCTCGACGACTAACTAAAAAAAACTGAGCCATGAAAAAATTAGCGATAATACTTCTGGGGCTGTTCCCCCTGGTGCTGAGTTCGTGCCTGAAAGAGGAGGAGGATTATTTTGACAAAAGCGCCAGCGCCCGGATCGAAGAGGCCGTCAAGAACGCCATCTCCGTGCTCGAAGGCGCGGAGAACGGCTGGGCCGTGAAATACTACCCCAACCCCACACAGACCTTCGGGGGGTTCAACCTTTTCTTCAAATTCGACGACGGCACGGTAACCGTCAGCTCGGAGATCGAAAGCGCGTCGACGACCGCCACCAGCCTCTATTCCGTAGGGCAGGAAGCGGGTCCCACGCTGGCGATCGACACGAAAAACGAGCTGATCAACTATTTCGCCCACCCGCGCAATCCGGACGGGTACGGGTCGAACTACAAGGGGCTGGAAGGCGACTACCTGTGGACTGTCCTGAGCGCAACACCCGAAAAGGTGATGCTGCGAGGTGTCAAATCTGGAAGCCTCTACACCCTCACGCCGCTGGAAACCAGCGACTGGGCATCCGAAATGCAGGCATACAAGAACGCTGCCTCGGACATGGAGTTCCCCTCTTATGTCTGCGTCGTCAAGGGCGACTCGCTGGAGTGTATCACCACCTCGGAGGGCAAGTTCCTCTACCGGAACCTCACGATCAGGCAGGAAACCGACAAAGGCATCGAAAGCTACGCCGCGCCGTTCATCTACACCAAGACCGGCATCGAGCTGTACGAACCGCTGACGATCAACGGGGTCACTGCCCAGAAGCTCGATCTGAAGGAGGAGTACTATTTTGCCAACGAGGACGATTCGTTCATCATTTCGGGCCCCAAACCCGTTACCTCGGACAATATCCTCACATACGGGGCGGTCGAAACGACCTTCAATACGGTCAAAGTGACTGTAACCCCATCCAATTCCGACACTTACTACGTGGCGGCGTTCCTGCCTTCGGAGATCGCAGGTTATACCGACAAGCAACTGCGGAACGCGATCTGCGACCTGCTTGCGGCCGGCGACCTCTACTCGGGTGAGAAAACACTCACGTTCAACTACCTGTACGACCAGGCGGAATATATCCTCGTCGGTTTCGGTATCGACGCAACGACCATGGCCTCAACGACCAAGATATTCCGCCAGAGCGTGACGACGGGCACACTGCCGGATACGATGGCCGACGGGTACAAGGCATGGCTGGGTACATGGACTGTCACATCGACCTCGTCCGAGAAATCGAAGACCGCGTACAGCTTCGACATCGAAATTCGTCCGAGGACGATCGACGGCACCTATCTCGTACGGGGATGGGGTTATACGGTCATCAAGGACGACTACGAAGTCGATGCGAATTACGTCAGTTCGACCAAAGGCTTCCAGTTGTTCAAACGCGAGGTCGGCACGCTCGGCGACGGCGGGGCACTGACGCTGCTCCCGCGTATCCTCAACCACCAGACAAACGCCTACGGGCTGCTCAACACGAGTGCGTACCTGCTCTACGCGAAACCGGACGGGGAAGGCAAGGGCAACATCACGGGCCGTGAGGGTTCGCTCTCCGGCGGCGGTACGTTCACGATCGTGTCCGCCGACTTCTGGAACGTCAAGAACGGGTCGAACTACTACTTGCAGGCCATGGATCCCTACACCTACCAGGATTTCTTCGTCGGGCCTTACACGATGGTACGCAAATCCACGGACTACGGGCCGTCGGGACGTTCGGTAGCCAACGCAATGGGCATCGAAGAACGGCAGGCCGCAACTGCCGTTACCATGCCCCACGACGTGAAGGTTCCCTTCCGGGCCGAAGAGTAACCCGGGGCAGGCTGCACGGCGGGACATCCCGTAAAGATGTCTCCCGGCAGGCTCCCCGCAGGAAAAAACGCGAAGGGGCGGATCTGAGATCCGCCCCTTCGCCATATCCATCGGCAACCCTGTCAATCGAAGAAATTGTCGTCCTCGGCGATCCCGGGCTCCGTAGGGCGTTCGTCGGGATCGACCTCCTCGTCGCAGTCGTAGCGCGGCATCATCGCCGGACGGATGAACTGGTCGGCGCGGCTCACGCCGAGGCGCCCGTCGTCATAGACCCGTTTCATGAAGTCGCCCACGATCGGCAGCGCCATCACGCTGCCCTCGCCGCCCGCCACGAAATGCACTGCCTGGTCTTCGCCGCCGACCCATGCGCCGGCCACCAGTTTGGGCGCCACGCACATGAACCATGCGTCACGGTTCTTGTTCGAAGTGCCCGTCTTGCCGCCGATCTCCATGTCGTTGAGCCCGAACTGCCATTTCAGCCGCCCGGCCGTACCCGAGTTGACCACGTCCTGCAACATCGTCAGCATCGTATAGGCCGTGCGCTCGCTCACGGCATCCTGCGACTGGGGGATGAAGTTGGCGATGACGTTGCCCTGCCTGTCCTCGATGCGCGTCACGAAGATGGGATCGGTATGCACGCCCTCGTTGGCGAAGGTCGAGAAGGCGCTCACCAGCTCGAAGACGTTCGACTCCGAGGAACCGAGGCAGAGAGCCGGCACGGGGTCGATAAAGCTGCGTATGCCCATGTTATGGATAAAGTCGGCCACGGCGGCGGGCTGCTTGGCCTGCTTCATGATCCACGCCGAGTAGTTGTTGCGGCTGCGGGCGAGCCCCCAGCGCAGCGGGTGCATCACGCCGTCGTACTCGACCTTGCCCGCTTCCTTGGGCGACCAGGCCGTACCGTTGGCCGTCTCGATCGTCACGGGCAGGTTCGGCACCATCGTGCAGGGCGTCAGCCCCAGGTGGTCGATGGCGAACGTATAGACGAAGGGTTTGATGGTCGATCCGATCTGCCGCTTGCCCTGCTTGGCCATGTCGTACTTGAAATAGCGGAAGTTGGGGCCGCCGACATACGCCTTGACATACCCCGTGCGGGGATCGAGCGCCACGAACGACGCGCGCATGATCCGTTTGTGGTGCAGGATCGAATCGCGCGGGGTCATCAGCGTGTCGCGCTCGCCCCGGTACGTGAAGACCTTCATCGAACAGGGTTTGTCGAACGCCGCCATGATCTGTTTCGCGCTCGCCCCGGCATCCTCCATCTCGCGGTAGCGATCCGAATAACGGATGGCATGCCGCATGATCCGCTCCCGCTCCTCGCGCGTCGCGTCGATGAAGAGGGTCTTCGTATTGCGGTACTGCGCGTCCATACGGGGCTGGATCACGCTCTGCATCTGCTTCTGCACGGCTTGTTCGGCATATTTCTGCATCGTCGAGTTGACCGTCGTGTAGATCTTCAGCCCGTCGCGGTAGATGTTGTAGGGCGTACCGTCGGCCTTGCGGTTCTTGCGGCACCAGCCGTAGAGCGGGTTTTCCTCGTACTCCTTCACGGCCTGGTCGTAATCCCATTCGGTGTAGAACTGGTTGCGCTTGGGCCGCTCGGCGTTCATCACAAGGCGCAGCATCTCGCGGAAATAGGTCGCCGTGCCCTCGTTATGCGACACGGGCTTGTAGTTGAGCACGATCGGCAGGGCGCTGATCGAGTCGCGCTCCTTGCGTGTCAGCGCCCCGGCATCCTCCATGCGCGAAAGCACCAGGTTCCGCCGCGCGAGGGCGTTCTCGGGGTTGCGCACGGGCGAATACCGCGTCGGGGCGTTCACCACCCCCACCAGCACGGCCGCCTCCTGCACGTTCAGTTCGTGCGGCTCCTTGTTGAAGAAGGTCTGCGCCGCCGACTTGATGCCATAGGCGTTCGAGCCGTATTCGACCGTATTGAGGTACATGGCGGCGATCTCCTCCTTCGTATAGTTGTATTCGAGCTTCAGCGCCGTGATCCACTCCTTGAGTTTCGACACGACGAGTTTCGACGAACGGACGATACGCCCCCGGTTGCGCACCGTGTCGCGCGGGAAAAGGTTCTTGGCCAACTGCTGCGTGATGGTCGAACCGCCGCCCTGCGACGTATTCTGCAACAGCACGGTTTTCACCGCCACACGTGCCAGCGAAGGGATGTCGATCCCCGAATGGGTGCGGAAACGGGCGTCTTCGGTTGCGATCAGCGCCGCGACGATCGGCGGCATGTCATGCCCGTCGAGCCGGATGTGGAATGCCGAATCGGCCGGGAAAAGGTCTTCGTACTGCACATAAGAACGGTTCTGCACGAAGAAGGAACCGATCACCTTGCCGTCCTCGGAGTAGATTTCGGTGGCCAGGTTGCTGCGCGGGTTCTCCAGCTCCTCGAACGAAGGCATGCGCCCGAACAGCCCCAGGGCCGTCAGCAGCAACATGACCGCCAGCAACGCAAAGGGTGCGAAGACCACCCCCCATATCCATTTTATCGTTTTCGGGCTGACGCCCGCCTTTTTCCTTTGTGCCATAGGCCTGAAATTTGCGCTAAAGATACAAAATTTATTACAATCAGAACGGCAGCCCCACGGCCGCGGCCCACCAGACGCCCCCGGTGCTGAGATGGTAGACCGACAGCTTGAAGGTCGACGTCGCCGACGCAGGCTGGCGGAAAGCATTGATGTCGAACACGATGTCGCCGCCGACCGACCATATCCGCCGCCAATCCATGCCTTTGCCCGCAGGGCGGCGGAACTGCGCGTAGTCGCCGCCTGCGTTGAGCCGGATACGCTTGAAATAGAGCACCGACCCGATGCCGCCCTCGGGATACCACACCGGCAGCTGGTAGTCGAGCGACACGGCCGTATAATTGTTCGACACGATGTCCGCCGACGAGAAGCCGCGCGGGATGAGCCGCGTCGACTTGTAGCTCAGGGGCGCATAGCCCGCAGGGAACTTGTACCCGCCGACCGAAGTCTGGTAGGTGGCCGCCACCTTCAGCGAGTTGTGGGCGGCCAGGCCAGGCAGGTAGGCCTGACCAAAGAACGAGATCAGGTCGCTGAAATGCACGTTCGCGGGGTTGAACGTATACAGCGTGCTGAGCGTATAACCCCACCGGGGCGCAATGTCGCGGTGCGCCATGCGCACCTGGTCGGAATAACCGAGCCCGAACGAGAGTTTGTGCAGTCCCTTGCGGAAGCCGATGCGTTGGATATTGGAGATCTGCCCGCGATCCCATTCGATCTTGTCGAGGTTGGCGACCATGCCGTTCGAATAGTTCCAGCCGGCAGACACCGACAGTTGGCGGGTGTGGTACCCCCGCTGGAAATAGAGCGGCAGCGTCGCGGCGAGCCCTATGGAGTAGTATTTGTCGGGACTGGGACGCTTCTGGTAAATGGGATCGCCCGTCTGCGGATCGTACGACACCAGCGAATAGAAAAGCTGGTTGCCGCCGTACGATGCGTCCAGGTCGAGGTGCACGCCCAGCCCGAAGTAACGCACGCCGAGGTTGAAGAGCGACCCTTCGTTGCGGTTCCAGCCGTAGGAGGCATAAGCCTCGGTATTCGACAGCAGGTTCTGCGACAGGAGCGTAACGCCCAGATTGAGGTTGATATTATGCTCGTCCACGGCATCGAAGGGATTGAACGCCACGGGCATCCAGCTGTGCACGTTCACCAGGTTGGGCACCTTGCGGTAGCGCCTGGCGCGGAACGTACCGCTCTGACGTAGCGAATCGGCCCCGGTGAACCGCACCGTGTCGAGGTTCACCACGTCCCAGCGCTTGCGTTCGGGGTTCACGACGTTAAGCGGCAGCTTCGAGGGGGCGACCGGGACCAGCGTACTGTCCGCGACCCGCTGTGCGGCGACGCGGTACCCCCTGCGGTCATACGTGGTCAGCAACACCCCTTCGCCGTCCGCGGCGTCGTGCCACGGCGCCGGGGAAAACGAACCGAAGGCCGACGTGGTGATGCGGTATTCGCGGCGGGCCATCAGGTCGTAGCAGTGGGCTTCGTCCCTGCCCGAGGCGATCGAGCCGTAATAGAGCTTTCCGCCGCCTGCCCTGAGGTTGCTCAGTGTGATATAAGCCCCCTCGGTGAGGGGGAACACCCCTTCGTCGTCGATGCGTCCGAGCCACATGCCCGCGTCGTCGGTCACGATGACATAGTAGGCCAGCGTCACGTCGTCCCACGCCAGCCCGTGTATCTCGGTATGGCGGGGCGTGCCGAAACGCCGCTCGGGCTGCCCGTCGCGCTGCACTACGACCGTATAAGTCCCGTCGGGATTATACTCGACCCAGGCCAGTTCCCCGGGTGCCGGCGTCGGATAGAGCGCATTGCGCCGCCCGACGAAAGTACGTGCCGTCCCCCGCTCCAGATCCATGTAGCAAAGCTGGGAGTTGACCCGCTGCTCGAAGAGCTTCGAACGGCGGTACTCCGTCCACCATACGCGCCCGCCGTACATCGCAGGGCGGGTCGAGACCAGCCCCGTATAACACACCGGCTCCTCGGCACCGGTACGGGTGTCGAGCCGCACGAAACGCGACGGACGGTCGTAATCGGTCTTGAGCACCAGCACCGTCGTGTCGCTGAGCGGCAGCGGCCACTGGTAGGTCGTGTAGTTTCCTTCGGGCATCGCCACGAGCGGCGCGGCGCTGTCCCCGGTTCGGGGCAGCGAATCCCAATGACGTTCCAACGCGTCGAAGGTCTCGCGGAAAAGCTCACGGACATTCGTGCCGTAATATTTTTCGAGCGCGATGCGGGTCGTGGCCAGCATATAGGGGTTGCGCGAACCGAACCACGCCACCCTGTCCCACACGTTCTCGTCGTAACGCGCATAGGCATAAGAACATATCTGGTATCCCAGTTCGTAATGGTCGGGGATGTAGTCGCGGTAGGATCCGCAGAACCACTTGTCGATGTTGCGGCGGTCGCGGCGCCCCTTGTAATCGCGCCCCACACGCCCCATGGCACGGTAGCCCATCGAGAACGAAGGCTGCAACCCGCGGCCGAACGACGACATGGCGGTCTCCGACATCACGGCATCGCCCTCCATCGCCCATATCGGCATGCACAACAGGCCGATAGTCGAGCCCTGCTGCCCGAGGATATAGCTCAGGGCGCGTATCACGCCGCGGTTCAGGTTGTTATACTGCACCGCATGGCGGTATTCGTGCGCCACGAGCTGCTTGTACCACGGCATGGAATAGCCGTCGATGGCCGGCGAAGTGAGGAACTCCACACGCTTGGGCAGGTACATCACCAGCCCGTTCGACTGGAAATTCTCGGGGTGCATGACGAAGGGGATGCGCATGGGGCCGTGGCGGAACCCGTACGAGATGTCGGGCTGCACGGTGCGGATGTAGAACAGCGTGCGGCGTGCCACGCCCGACACGGTATCGGGATAGATCATCCGCACGTCGGGCGTGCGGATCGTGCTCCACTTCAGCCCCGTGGGGTCGGAACCCCACGTGTAATACTGCGCCCGGGCTTTCGGCGCGACACCCAGGGCGCACAGGAACAGTGCGGTATACAGCAGCCTGCGCATCTCAGGAGCCGGCTTTTTTACAGCGGTAGCCGCCCTTGGCGAGGATCTCCACAACGCGGTCGCGGTGGTCGCCCTGGATGATGATCTCCCCGTCCTTGGCCGTGCCACCGACGCCGCACCGGGTTTTCAGCAGGCGTGCCAGCTCCTGCAGGTCGGCGTCGCACCCGACAAATCCCCTGACGAGCGTCACGACCTTGCCCCCGCGTTGCTTGCGGTCGAGCCACACGCGCAGATCCTGCTGCGCCGGGGGCAATGTCGCGGGCCCTTCGGCCGTGCCGGTGTCATATTGAAAATCGGGGTTGGTCGAGTAGACCATCCCGAGCCTCGCTTTCCAATCGTTGTCTGCCATATTGTTCGAATAGTAGGAATCGAACGTCCTTTTAGGACGTCTTATTTTGTGCAAAAATAATAAAATATTACCTTTGTTAGCGTATGGCGAAAAAGTTCCGCGAAAAACTGCGCAAATTAAACCCGTTCACGCGCCCGGCCACGCTCGAAGAGCTGCCCAAACCGCTGCCGGCCAACCCCGACCAGCGGCTCGTGAAGGTTTATGTCGAAGGCTACGAGGACGTGGCTTTCTGGCGCGGCATCTTCGACCATTTCCAGAACCCCTACATGCGTTTCGAAATCTCGGTTCCCAACCGCGCCGACCTGCCCAAGGGCAAGAAGGTGCTGATGGGCATGATCCCCCGCTCGTCGGACGAACTGATCCTGTGCGTCGACTCGGATTTCGACTTCCTGTTCGCCGACCGTACGGAGCAGTCGCGCGAGGTCAACAACGCCCGCTACATGTTCCACACCTACGCCTACGCCACCGAGAATTTCCTCTGCTACGCCCCCTCGCTGCACAACGTCTGCGTCAAGGCCACCAAGAACGATACCCGGATCTTCGATTTCGTGCGTTTCATGCATGAATATTCCTGCACGATCTACCCGCTGTTCCTCTGGTACGCCTATTCGGCGCAGCTCTCCTCGGAGAACGTCTTTCCGCTCATCGACTTCAAGTCGGCGGTGCGCATCGGCTACCTCGACCTGGCGGACAACGGCGAAAAAACGCTCGAATGGCTCCGGCGCAACGTGGCCAAACGCGAGGAGATGCTCCGCAAGCGCAACCCGAAGATGATCGAGCCGATGAAGGAGTTCGAGGAGCAGCTCAAGGGCCGCGGCCTGACACCCGAGAACGCCTACCTGTTCATGCACGGGCACACGCTGATGGACAACGTGGTGATGATCCTGCTGAACTCCGTGTGCGAGAAGCTGCGGGCGATGTCGATCGCCAAGATCACGGCTTCGAAGAAGCAGGGCGTGGCGCTCAAGAACGAGATGGCGAACTACACCAACTCGCTGCGTTCGATCCGCGACGTACTGCTCGACAACGAGAACTACACCAAATGCCCGCTCTACAAACGCCTCCAGCGCGACATCGAAAAATACATCGCCCGCACGATCTGGAACATGAAACGCAGCGGCGCGATCCGCGACGATTCGACCTGGACGGTGCTGCGCAACATGCGGCAAGGCTCCGAAATAAAATAGCGAACCGGAAGCGGCCCCGCGGGGCCGCTTCCGGTTTTATACAGGCACGGCGCATCCGCCGTTCCCCGTCCGATCCCGCCGCTAACTGCGCTTGCGCACCACGCGCACGGTGGACTGCGTCGCCTGCCGCACGAACACCTGCGGGCCGCGGGCGTACTTGCGCCACAGTTCGTCGGTATAGCCGCGCACGGTCAGCAACTCCATGTTCTCGGCCTTCATCACGTCGAAGCCCGCCTCGCGCAGCGCCTCGATCGCCTCGTCGATATGCCACGAATTATCGACGCACAGGCTCAGGTTCACGGCCGAGTTGTGGATCAGGTTGGTCTTGATGCGGAAACGCTCCAGCAGCGAGAAGATCGTGGCGAACTTCTCCTCCAGCACGAACGAAAAATCGCGGGAGCGGATCGTGAGCAGCACCTGGTCTTTCTTGAGGATCAGGATCGGCACGACGACCGGCGCCGACATGCCGCGGATCACGGTGCCCGGCTTGCGTTTGTCGCCGAAGGGACGCACGTAGAGCGGGATATTCTTGTTCTGCAGCGGCTTGATCGTCTTGGGATGGATGATCTGCGCGCCGCTGTATGCCAGTTCGATGGTATCGAGGTAGTTCAGCTCGGCAATCTGCTCGGCGTCGGGGAAAATCTTGGGGTCGGCATTCAGCACGCCGTCCACATCCTTCCACACCGACATCGACTCGGCGTCGAGGATGTTCGCCACCACGGCCGCCGAGTAGTCCGAGCCTTCGCGGCCGAGCGTCGTGGTCGTCCCGTCGGGTGCCCCGCCGATAAAGCCCTGCCCGATGAAGATGTTCTCGACGCACTCGGCCAGTGCGTTTTTCAGCAGCGGCTCCGAAGCTTCGAGGTCGACCCCCGCATCCTTGTGGCGCTGTTCCGTGAGGAAGCAGCGGCGCATGTCGATCCAGCGGTTCGCCACCCCGGCATAATTGAGGTATTCCGAAATGATGGTCGTCGACACCAGCTCGCCGAACGCCACAATCGTATCGTACCACAGTTCGGCATCCCCGGGCTTGTAGACCGTACCGACAGCCACGCGCTCCAGTTCGTCGAACAGGGCATCGACCTTCTCCAGCCGCTTGGGGCCGTGCCACAGGTCGCCGATGATCCCGGCATGGTACTCGCGCAGTGCCGCGACATGCTCCAGCGAAAGATTCTTGTCGCCCTTCTGCACCCCTTCGAACACCTTTTCGAGCGCATTGGTCGTTTTGCCCATGGCCGAAACAATGATGAAGAGGTTTTGCTCATCGTCGATAATCTTGCGCAGGTTGCGCACCCCGTCGGCATTCCTCACCGACGCACCTCCGAATTTATAGACTTTCATTATACCTTATTTTACTAACCTGACTAAAAATCGGCCGGTGCCTTCCATGGCCAGTGAAGGCAGCCGGCAATATACCGAAAACTACTTCGCAACGGGTTTATAAGGCACCCCGATGTTCTGGAACAGGAACGCATAGGTGTCCGCCTCCTCGTCGATACGCTTCGAAGTGGGTTTGCCTGCGCCGTGCCCGGCCTTCGACTCGATGCGGATCAGGATCGGGGCGTCGCCCGCCTGGCAATGCTGCATCTGGGCGGTGAACTTGAACGAGTGCGCCGGGACGACGCGGTCGTCGTGGTCGGCGGTCGTCACGAGCGTCGCAGGGTACTGCACGCCCTCGCGGATATTGTGCAGGGGCGAATACTTATAGATGTAGTCGAACTGTTCCTCGTTTTCGCTCGAGCCGTACTCCACGGCCCAGCCCCAGCCGATCGTGAATTTGTGGTAACGCAGCATGTCCATCACCCCGACAGCCGGCAGGCAGACGGCATAGAGGTCGGGGCGCTGCACCTCGCAGGCGCCGACCAGCAGTCCGCCGTTCGAACCGCCCGCGATGGCGAGTTTGTCCTTCGAGGTATACTTGTTGGCGATCAGGTACTCGGCCGCCGCGATGAAATCATCGAAGACGTTCTGTTTGTTCTCCAGCATCCCGGCCTTGTGCCAGGCCTCGCCGTACTCCGAGCCGCCGCGCAGGTTCGCTTCGCAGAAGACGCCGCCCTGCTCGACAAACATGATGGCCGAGGGACGGAAACCGGGCGTGCGGTTGATCTGGAACCCGCCGTAGGCATAGAGGTAGCACGGATTCTTGCCGTCGAGCTTCAGATCCTTGCGGTGCGTGATGAACATCGGCACCTTCGTGCCGTCCTTCGAGGTGTAGAACACCTGCTCGGTGGTGAACAGCGCGGGATCGAAATTCACTTCCGGGGCCTTGAACAGCGTCGATTCGCCCGAGGCGACATCGTACCTGTAAATCGTGGCGGGAGCCGTGTATCCGGACACCGAATAATAGATTTCGGCAGCCTCGTCCTCGCCTTTGAACCCCGAGGCGGTGCAGATGCCCGGCAGTGCGACATCGCGCACCGGCCGGCCGTCGAAGCCGTACTGAACGACCTTGCTCTGCGCATCCTGCAAATAAGAGGCGAAGAAGTATCCCCCGGCGGCGGTCACATTTTCGAGCAGGCTCTTTTCATTTTCCGGAATGACCGCCGTTACGCCCGAAGGGGCGTTCAGGTCGACCTTCATCAGCGCATAGTTCGACGCGTCCTTGTTCGTTATGTAATAGAGCTGGTCGTCACGGCACTCGACGAGCGCGTAATCGGCCTCGAAGCCCGGCAGCAGCGTGCGGAATTTCGGCTCGGAAACTTTCTTATAAAGTATCTCGGTTCCCGACGTACCCTCCGAAGCGGAGATGAAGAGCCATTTGCCGTCCTTCGAGGGCCATGCCGAGAAGTAACGCAGCGGATGTTCGGCATCCTTATAAATCAGCTTGTCAGCCGACTGCGGCGTACCGAGGCGGTGGTAATAGACTTTCTGGAACTGGTTCTGCGAAGAGAACACTCCTTTTTCAGGAGCGTCGTAAGCGCTGTAATAGAAACCTTTGGAATCGGGCGCCCACTCGGCGCCGGAGAACTTGACCCAGTTGATCTTATCGGTCGTGAACGTGCGGTCGGCGGTGTTCATCACACGAATCTCCACCCAGTCCGAGCCGGATTCGGCCACCGCGCAGGCGCAGTATTTCCCGTCCTTGGAAAAAGCCACCGACGAAAGCGCCACCGTCCCGTCGTCCGAGAGCGTATTGGGATCGAGGAACACCTCGCCCTCCGCACCGGGAGCCGTCGTACGGTAGAGCACCGACTGGTTCCGCAGCCCGTCGTTGTAGAAATAGTACCACGCATCGCCGTGTTTGGCCGGGATGCCCTCCTTGGGGTAATTCCACAACTGGGTCAGCCGCCCGCGGATCGCGTCGCGGAACGGAATCTGCGACAGGTAATCCTGCGTCACGGCATTCTGGGCCTTGACCCATGCCGCCGTCGCCTCCGAATTGTCGTCTTCCAGCCAACGGTAGGGGTCGGCGACCTTCGTCCCGAAATAGTCGTCCGCCACGTCGGTGCGCTGCGTCTCGGGGTAGGGCATGTGTTTTATCTGCTTCATGTGGTTGCAACTTGCCATCATCGCCGCCGCGCCCGCCAGGGCCACGGCCTTGCGTGTCAATTTCATCATAGCATTCCGGAGTTTGGGTGAATATCGTGGCAAAGTTAGGAAAAAATAAGAAACCACACACATTTTTCCCCTTACCGGCCTGCAAAAGGGTTATTTTTCACCCTACAAGCCGGGAAACCGAAGTTTTTGCGTAACTTTGGCTTGCAAAAACAACCGAAAATCATGTACAGCGAACTCAAAAAGATAATCGAACAGGCCTGGGAAAACCGGGAACTGCTCAGCGAAGAACCCGTACGGCAGGCCGTGCGGCAAGTCGTGGAACTGGTGGACAAAGGACAACTGCGCACGGCGGAGCCCGTCGACCCGGCCAAAAGCGAATGGAAAGTCAACGAGTGGGTCAAAAAGGCCGTCATCCTCTATTTCCCGATCCAGCCCATGCGCAAGATGCAGGCCGGGGAACTGGAGTGGTACGACAAGATGGAGGTCAAGCACGGCTACGAGGAGCTGGGCGTGCGCGTCGTACCGCACGCCGTGGCGCGCTACGGCGCCTACATCGCCCCGGGTGCGATCCTCATGCCGTCGTACGTCAACATCGGCGCCTATGTCGACACGGGCACGATGGTCGACACGTGGGCCACGGTAGGCTCCTGCGCCCAGATCGGCAGGCACGTCCACCTATCGGGCGGCGTGGGCATCGGCGGCGTACTGGAACCCGTGCAGGCCGCCCCGGTCATCATCGAGGACAACTGCTTCATCGGCTCGCGTTCGATCGTGGTCGAGGGGGCGCATGTCTGCCGCGAGGCGGTGCTCGGCTCGAACACCGTCATCACCGGCTCGACGCACATCATCGACGTCACGGGGCCGGAGCCCGTCACCTACAAGGGTTACGTGCCGCCGCGTTCGGTGGTCGTCCCGGGCAGCTACCGCAAACAGTTCCCCGCGGGCGAATACAGCATCACCTGCGCGCTGATCATCGGCCAGCGCAAGGAGTCCACCGACAAGAAAACCTCGCTCAACGACGCCCTGCGCGACTTCGGCGTATCGGTATAACCCCCGGTCTGCGAACCGCCCCCCCCATGAAAAAGACACTGTTCCTGCTGACTGCCTCGGCACTGCTGTCCGGATGCCGCCCGACAGGCTTCCGCTATACCCTTACGGGACATATCGAGGGGCTGAACGACTCGGTCGCACTGGTCGAATCCGTCACGAAAGACACGCTCGCCGTGCTTCCCGCCCCCGACGGCTCGTTCCGTTACAAGGGGCGCTACGACGAACCGACGGCAGCCGCCCTCGTGCGTAAAAACGGACAAACCGCCGCGGTGCTCTATATCGAGCCGGGCAATATCCGCATCGAGGGACGCCTGAATGCCGAGGAGTCCAGCAACCACGACAAAATCGAGTACTATCCCTCCGGCACCCCGGCCAACGACGCTTTCGGGGCGCACCTGCGATTCGTGAACCGGGCGCTGCATGCCTACAATTTCGAAGACCACGACCAGGCCTACCGCGCCGCGCTGCTCGACAGCCTGATCGGTTCCTCGGCGCGCAACCTCGCGGCCAACACCGACAATATCTTCGGAGTGGCGATGGTCGACGGCGTTATCCATTACGACAAGGACATTTCGCGGGCCCGGGTCGATTCGATCGTCAGCCTCTTCCCGCCTCACCTGCGCACCTGCCGGCTGATGAAACGCCCCCTCGAACATATCGAGCGCGTGCTCCGGTCGCGGGAACTCGCCCGATACGTGGATTTCACGGCGAACGACGCCAGCGGCAACCCGGTCACGTTAAGCCAGGTCATGAAACGCAGCCGCTACCTCCTGCTCGACTTCTGGTTCGCCGACTGCGTGCCCTGCCGCAGCGAGATGCCGCATATCAGGACTGCCTACGAGGCCTATCACGACAAGGGATTCGAAGTCGTCGGGCTGTCGACGGACAAAGACGCCGGGGCATGGAAAAAAGCCATCGCCGAAGACGGGATGGCGTGGATTAACCTGACGGACGCCGACAGGCGTGTCTGCGACCTCTACTCCGTCACCAAATTCCCGACCAACTACCTGATCGACTGTTCGACGGGCGAAGTCGTCGCCCGCGAACTGCGGGGCAAGGCGCTCGCAGAAACCCTCGGAGAACTTTTCAAGCAATAACATGATTTACCGCATCGCAGAAACCACCTCGACCAACGACGACGCCAAGCGGCCGGAATACCGCCACGGCGACATCGTCTGGGCCGAACGGCAGACCGCCGGGCGCGGGCAGCGGGGGCATTCGTGGACGAGCCCCGAAGGCGAGAACCTCACCTTCACGCTGGTGCTCGAACCCGTGTTCCTGCCCGTCGGCGAACAGTTCCTGCTCTCCGAAGCCGTCACGCTGGCGCTTACGGACACCTTCGCCGCCTTCGGCATCGACGCCCGCATCAAATGGACGAACGACATCTATGTCGGCGACAAAAAACTGGTCGGCATCCTCATCGAACACAGCTATTCGGGCCCGACCCTCGCGCGGACGATCGCGGGCATCGGCATCAACGTCAACCAGCGTGCGTTCGACCCCGCACTGCCCAACCCCGTGTCGATGGCGGTCGCCAGCGGCCGCACGTTCGACCGCCGCGAGGTGCTCGAATCCTTCCATGCCTGCTGCATGGGCCGCTACGACCAGCTCGTACGGGGCGAAAAGGCGGCCTTGCAGGAAGAGTACCGGAAGCGCATGTACCGGCTGGGCGAAACACACCCTTACCGCCGCCCCGACGGCACGCTCGTCGAGGCCGTCCTCGAAGGCGTACGCCCCTCGGGCGAGCTGATCCTGCGCCACGCCGACGGCACGCGGCACGCATACCTCTTCCGGGAGATCGAATTCGTGATCGCCGGGAAAAGCTGAATTGCCATAATCATTAGAATCGATCGCAAAACTCCCGGAGGGCCGCACGCTCGAAAAGGCAACGTCAATTCCACGGAGCAGGTTTCAACTCTTCATCCCCGGGATTGCGGGGCCCTGTCGGCACCGTCAAGTCCGGAATTTCAGGTTCCGATGACGGATATTGAAGGCGTATCTTCGAAAAGTTGACAAAACTCATCCCATGCATAAACTGCAATTTCCGGCCGAAAAGATTAACGTCCCATTTCACATATCGCTTGAGATTCTTTTCCAGCAATGCGAATTTGGATGGCGGAATAGCCAACATACAAGGAACATAATCTATTGTAAACGAAACTTCTTCCGTAACACCCGCTGGTGAAATGACATAACCTATTGTAAGAACGGCTTCTGCATCTGTTCGCAACAGTTCATACTCCTCCCGCGTAAAAGTCTCTGTAAAAGCCTTTTCCACACATCCGGGGATCGTATTCGCAACGGCGTATTCTTCGAATTCCGGTTCGATAGGGCTGCCATCCTTATAAACTTCCGGTGCATTTTCCCGGGTATTGGTTATATTGGCCAAAGATAGAATTACGCCCTGGTAGACAGAAGCCAAAAATGTAATCCCGTCTGCAGTAATACGATCCCGGCCCGTATAGTAATCCTGAGCGGAAACAGTTGATCCAAGCCCCAAAATAATAATGATGCTAAACACTCTTTTCATATGCTATTCATTTTTATATTCCGGACAATCCTCCATCATTTTCATTAAAACATCGACGTTCACAGCATCCTCGGAAAAAGGATATAGCGTAACATCCGCGTATGAACGGCTCATACTCCTTAGCAAGGACGCGGCATTCCGATATTCTTCTCGAAAATTATCACTTTTTATATTTCCGGCCATAATATATTTACTCAAAGTTCCAAATATCCGTCGCCCCTCGCCTTCACTGATATATTTACTGACTCCGTTCATATTCCCGATTTTCAACCGATACATATACCAGCACAGTTTGGCCTCGATCTCGTTATTGAGCCGCATGCCCCTGTACTCTTCGGGGGTTTTGCCCGAACATTGGTGCGTATGGAAAAGCTCTTCGAGCAAAGTGATATCGTCGAGCCGAGACCCCATCCTGATCTCGAAATCGTCCCATACGGTACCGCCTTCGAAAGTATAGGCAGTCGGGATCATCACCGAACTTCCGAAAAAACCGGTGCGGATCGTTACATTCCCCCGGATCGAACCGATAATCTTCCCGGCCATGCAATCCTGGCGCAACGAATCCAGCAACGGTTCCAGTTTTTCCCTGCTGTCGGAAGCAAGCATTATATTTTCATTTTCCCGATAACGGGTGTTGGCCGGACTTCCCGGATTAGAGGAGGCACCGCCACCGCCGCCACCGCTGCCCGAAGGGCCCCGATCCTCTTCGGTAGGCTTGACGGGATCCGTATCCGAACGCTCATATTTGATATGGTTTACAGGGCGCTTGGCAGAAACCACAACCGCCTCTATACCGCCGCCGTCAACCGGCTCGCTTTTCTCTGACTCCGCCTCCGCACGTGTCACCGCTGTTTCCCGGCTGCACACGACACTCAGGCCATCCAGCATTTCGCCCAGGCGGGCAGTATTTTCCGCCTGTGTCCGCGACTTATCGTAAAGGAACGCTTCAGCCTGGCATGCTCCTCCGGCATAACGAACCGCATGAACCGGAAATCCGTCGAGCGAGGTGTAAACCGCCAGCCCGGTGAAATCCCCCTTGGAGCCGCTGTTGAGCAGCCTGTCGTAGTCGTCGGCCGTGCGCCCCGCGGCATAGTCCGGATCGGGAACATAAAAACGCAGATAGCTGCTCATGACACCGCTGCGGGAATCCTTTACGACGACCAGTTTGTGGTAGATCGGGGTAAAACGCGGTTCGCCGTACTCGTCGATCCGATAACGAAAATAGCGGAACTCGCCCCGGACAGGCACATCGGTACTGGAAAGCACTTCCCCGGCCGAGACCGTCGCCAGCGACCAGTCGGGCATATAAGTCCCGAGCGTCAGCGTCCCCTCTTCACTCCCGGCTCTGGTCGGTGCCGCAACACGCTCGAAATAGCGGCGTGCCTCGGCCACGGACATAGTTTCCGGATTTCCGGCCTGCGCGGTATCATTCGCCGCATGATCGGAACAGGCCGAAAGGGCATACAGGACAACAGTACATCCTGCGGCAATCAAATAGGATCGTTTTTTCATAGGCTGTGGTTTCAGGGTTTCCGTCGTGACGTAAGTTGTTTTAAAATTAACAAATATTTACGACATCCCAAAAACTTCGGATACCCTTACGGTTATTGAGTTAAAAATATAACATAAATCCTTGCTGTTACGGAAATAACAGTTATATTTGCAATGAAAAAACCGCATTTGAATTTTAAACGATAACCACACCATGAACGTACCCGCAAATCTGAAATACTCGAACGACCACGAGTGGTGCCGCGTCGAGGGCGACACGGCCGTAATCGGCATCACCGACTTCGCACAGAGCCAATTGGGCGACATCGTCTTCGTAGACGTGCCGACCGTAGGCGAAACCCTCGCCGCGGGCGAAGTATTCGGCTCGATCGAAGCCGTAAAAACCGTGAGCGACGCATTCCTGCCCATCGGCGGCGAGATCCTCGAATTCAACGACGCCGTGGACGCCGACCCCGCCATCGTCAACAAGGACGCATACGGCGAAGGCTGGCTCATCAAGGTCAGGATGTCCGACCCGGCCGAGTACGACGCACTGCTGAGCGCCGCGGATTACGAAAAGCTGATAGGCTAAACACAAAAAATAAAAAGCTATGTCTAAAGTTACAGTAGTAGGTGCAGGTGCCGTAGGCGCAACCTGCGCAAATGTGATGGCTTGCCGCGAAGTTGCGAGCGAAGTCGTCCTGATCGACATCAAGGAAGGTCTTTCGGAAGGCAAGATGCTGGACATGTACCAGTGCTCGACGCTGATGGATTTCGACACCAAGCTCGTGGGCGTCACCAACGACTATAAGCAGACCGCCAATTCGGACGTGGTAGTCATCACCTCGGGTATTCCCCGCAAGCCGGGCATGACGCGCGAGGAGCTGATAGGCACCAACGCCAACATCATGAAGGGCGTGATCGAGAACGTAGTGAAATATTCGCCCCGCGCCATTATCATCGTGGTCGCCAACCCGATGGATACGCTGACCTATCTGGCGCTCAAGGCGTCGGGCCTTCCGAAGAACCGCATCATCGGCATGGGCGGCGCACTCGACTCGTCGCGTTTCAAGTGCTACCTGGCCAAGGCTACGGGCGCCAACATCAACAACGTCGACGGCATGGTCATCGGCGGCCACGGCGACACGACGATGATTCCGCTCGTCTCGAAGGCCACCGTCAACGGCGTACCCGTTTCGCAGTTCGCATCGAAGAAAAAACTCGATGAGGCCGTAGCCAACACGATGGTGGGCGGCGCGACGCTGACCAAACTCATCGGCACGTCGGCCTGGTATGCCCCGGGAGCCGCTTCGGCCATGATGGTCGAGGCGATCCTCAACGACCAGAAGAAAATGGTTCCTTGTTCGTGCTACCTCGAAGGCGAATACGGACAGTCGGACATCTGCATCGGCGTACCGGCGATCATCGGCCGCAAGGGCATCGAGAAGATCGTGAAGATCGACCTTTCGAAAGAAGAGGCCGAGAAATTCGCAGCTTCGGCCGACGCAGTCCGCAAGACCAACAACGTGCTCCACGAAATCAAGGCGATTTAATTCCGCGCTGCGACAGATACGAAAGAAAAACGTCCCGGATTTCGGGACGTTTTTCGTATCCGGGATCGGGAGCCGCGAAAAAAGCGCATGCAGCTATGCTGCATGCGCTTTTTCGTATTCCCTTCGGGACGCCGGACGGCCTCCTTTGGGGCATCCCTCTTTGCGGATCAGAAACTGAACTTCGCACCGACGAACCAGCTGCGGGGCAGCGACGGGCCGTAGATGTAGCCCGAATCGCGGTCTACGCCCTTGTCGAAATCCTTCTGGTAGGCGTTGAACAGGTTCTGCACGCCACCGTAAAGCTGCATGGTTATCTCCTTGTAAATCCGCACGTCGTACGACAGGCGAATATTCATGTCGAAGAACGACGGGGTCGAGACGGCCACGTCCTGCGCGACGCCCGACCCGGCCATGTGCTGCACCAGCATCGACCCGGTGCAGGTTCCCGACAGGTCGGCCGTGAAATTCCGCACCGGTTTGAACGACGCGGTGAAATAGCCGTAGGCATCGGGCGTGCGGAACATCCGGCGCACAGGCGGCACCTCTGCGTCCTCGCTCCAGAATTCGGGCTCCTTGTAACGGCTCTGCTGAAGCGTCACGCCCGCCTGCAACTCGAACCAGCGGGTAAAGGCCGCGCGCCCCTCGACATTGAAGCCGCGCACCGTGGCCCCCGAACCGTTGTAGCGTTCCTTGACCTTACCGCCGTCGGCCGCATCGTCCATGTCGCGCAGCGCGAACACATCGTCGAGGATCGTATAGAACCCCTCGACCAGCAGGTTGGTCTGCACTTTCCCGAACGTATGGTAAAGGTCGGCCGAGAGGCTCACGCTGTGCGAGCGCTCCTCCCTCAGGTCATCCGCCAGCCGGATGCGCACCCGCTTACCGCCCACGATGGCGATGTGCATATCCTCATCGAACGCCTGCGGGGCCCGGTAGCCCCCGGCGTAGCTCACGCGCAGGTTCACCGCTTCCGACGGGTTGAAACGCACGTTGACGCGCGGGCTGAAAATCACATGGTCTACGAGGTTGTGCTTGTCGAGGCGGCCGCCGACAAGCAGCGACCACTTCCTGGTCTTCCACTCGTTCTGCAGATAGGCACCCACGATATGCACCGTCTGGTCGGTGTGGATATCATAGCCGATCGAACGGTCGCCCAGGTCGTCGTAACTGTACTCCGTACCGAAGGTCAGTTCCGAGGGCATGAACAGCAGCTTCCTGAACTCGTGGATATACTGCATCCCCGCCGCTACGGTCAGGTCGTGCGTCGTCCCGTAGGCATCGGGATCCTGTTTGCTGCCGTAGTAGCTCTTGCGCGCCGTATTCTGAAACGAGGCATAGGCATTGAAGCGGTTGCGGCGGTCGGGCGACGAGATGTCGAACGAAAGGCTGCCCCCGTCGATCGAATGGTCGATCTGCTCGGCGATCAGCGCCTCGTGGGGCGGCCGGTCGAGCATGTCGCCCCCGCGGCGGAATTCGTTGATATGGTGGTACTGCGCCGTGATGCGCGAATAGGCGCCCGTACGGAAGAACGTACGCATGCCCACCGACTGGCTGTTGATGACGGGCACTTCGGTGAAGCCGTCGCCGTCGTGGTCGTAGCCCGAACGGTGGCGGCTCTGGCCGAAGACGCAAAGCCCCGCCCGGCCGCTCTCGGTGACGAGCGAAGCATTGAGCATCGTATTGTTGTCATAGGAATTGCTGCCGCCGATCGAAGTGAGCGTATGCGACATCTGCGCCGAATTGCGCGAAGGCTCCTTCGTAATGACGTTGATCGTGCCGCCGATGGCCGACGACCCGAACAGCGCCGAGCCGCCGCCGCGCAGCACCTCGACCCGCTCGATCATGTTGGCCGGGATCTGTTCCAGGCCGTATACGCCCGTCAGGGCCGAGAATACCGGGTGCGAATCGACCAGGATCTGCGAATAATGGCCGTCGAGGCCGTTGATGCGCACCTGCGTGAAGCCGCAGTTCTGGCAGTCGTCCTCGACACGCACGCCGGGCTGGAACGACAGCCCCTGTGCCAGGCACGAGGCATTGGTCTTCTCGAACAACCCGGCGTCCAGCACGCTCACCAGCGCAGGCGCCTCCCGGCGCAGCCGGGCGGAACGGCTGGCCGATACGACCACCTCGTCCATCGAAATGCCGCTCTGCACCACCTCGAAATTCAGTTCGGCCGTCTGCCCGCGCCTGAGTGTCACCTGCTGCGTCTGCGAGGCATAACCCAACGCGCGGACTTCGAGCGTCAGCGCGCCCTCGGGCAGGTTTTTCAGGAAATAATGCCCCGAAGCGTCGGTCGTGGTGCCGAATGCCGTGCCCGTCACGGCGATGGTCGCATAGGGAATATGTTCATGCGTGTCGCGGTCGACCACATGGCCGAAGATATTGGCGTCGGTACTTTTCTTCGGCGCCTCGACACCAAGTACCAGTACACACCGGCACATGACGAGTGCCAGCAAAATATATTTTTTCATTGCTTGTCAGATAATAAATAGTATGGGCCGGGCTGCATGCACCCGGAATATGAATCAGGAAAATGGAGGGGATCGCCGGTTACGCGACAGGGGGCGCACGCAGCGAAATGCCCGACGCCTGCTCATAGAGTTTGCAGCGGGTTGCCTCGGGCAGCAGCACGGCCAGCATCTCTGCATAGAACGAGTGCACGGTCGGCGCGATGTCGAGGTAGGGGAAGAAATAGAAATCGTCGATGATACACCTGTCGACGATGATCGTATGGGCACCGTTGTCGGGCACCAGATCGCCGCAGTGCGCGGAGAAATGCGCATGGTCTTCGTTGTAGATATGCACCTTCTGCCCCGCGTAGGCCGCGAGCAGAACCAACAGCAGCAAAGCCGCATACAGTCTTTTGGGTGCGTAGCGTATCATCTTTCCGAGCCAAAGATAGCAATAAAAAAGGGCCGTTCAAAACGGCCCTGCAAAAATACCCTAAAATGGGGATATATGTCGTGTCCACGTACCCGGATGCCGGGAGGCGGACGATGGGCGCCGCCACCCTGCGGATCGGGCGCCTCAGATGCTGATGTCGAGGATCTCGAAATGGATCGTCCCGGCAGGCACCTCCACGTCGATGCGGTCGCCTTTCTTGTGCCCCAGCAATGCCTTGGCGATGGGCGTACCGATCGCCAGCTTGCCTTCGCGCAGGTTGGCCTCGTGCTCGGCGACGATCGTGTAGGCCACCTCTTTCTTGGTGTTGTGGTTCAGCAGCGACACTTTGCTCAGTATCTGCACCTTGCTCTTGTCGATCTTCGACTCGTCGATCACGCGGGCATTAGCGAGCGAATCCTCCAGCTTGGCGATACGCATCTCCAGCAGACCCTGCGCCTCACGGGCGGCGTCGTACTCCGCGTTCTCCGAAAGGTCACCCTTGTCGCGCGCTTCGGCAATAGCCGCCGATATCGCCGGACGCTCGACGGAACGCATGTGGTCGAGCTCATCCTTGAGTTTTTTGTAACCCTCCGCTGTCAGATAAATAATCTCTTTTGCCATAATATTAAACGAGTCCGACGCACTTGAATTTCATAACGCTGCGAAAGATTCCGAACATGGGGCCCGTCGAACTCACATTAGGCATCCGCAGATGCCCGTCCCACATCCAAAATCCTCCTGTATTCCCCTTTGCGGCGGGGGAACCCTGTAAAACAAACAACGTAAAAAAAATAAGAATCCTGACCGGTGAAGGCCAGAACCCTGTTTCCATTGTATACAGCAAAGATAAAAAGTTATTTTCTAATTTCCAAATCTTTTTTCGCGGCGCATGGCACGGAGTATGCGTCTCGCGCGGGATATGTATATCGTACTCCTGCTCCACTTAGCCTGGGCGCTCATGGCCGTCCCCGTCGTCACGCGCCAGCAACGCGTCCCCGCCTCGGCAGCGACCTGGCTGGCGCTGATCCTGCTGCTGCCCGTCGCCGGCACGCTGCTCTACATACTGGCCGGCTACCGCCGCAACGGCCCCACGGCGGATTGCCCCGCCTGCCGCGGCGACCGCCTCGAACAGATCATCGCCCACGGATGCGGCACACGCCCGACCCGGTACAACCGCGTCGGGCTGCTCCACAACGGCAACAACGCCTTCACGGCACTGATCGCCTCGCTGCAACGGGCCACGCGCTCGATCCACATGGAGTACTACATCATCCGAGACGACCGCATCGGGCGCACCATCGCCGAAATACTGATCCGCAAAGCCCGCGCGGGGCTCGAGGTGCGGGTGATCTACGATGCCGTCGGCTCGTGGCGCCTGAGCCGCAAGACACTGCGCCGCATGCACGACGCGGGGGTCGAGACTGCGGCTTTCGAACCGGTTCGCTTCCCGTGGTTCACCACGCGCGTCACGCACCGCAACCACCGCAAGATAGTGGTCACCGACGGCAAGGTCGCCTACCTGGGCGGCATAAACATCGCCAAATACTACCTCGACGGGGATTACATGGGTAAATGGCGCGACGAACACCTGCGCGTGGAGGGCGACGCCGTGGCCGACCTGCAACGGCTCTTCATCGCCGACTGGGCGCGCGTACGCGGCGAATACCTCGACAGCCGCCGCTACATCGCCCCGCACGGCATCCGGCGGCAGCTGCCGATCCAGCTGGCCTGGGCCGAGGAGGGGCCCTCGCGGCTGACCATCGCCGACGCCTTTGCCTCGGCCATCGTCCGGGCGCACCGCACCGTACGCATCTCCTCGCCCTATTTCCTGCCCCCTGCCATGTTGCTCGACGCGCTCCGGCTGGCAGCGCGCGGCGGGGTGCGGGTACAGGTGATGATCCCCTCGTGCAGCGACTCGCCGTTCACCGACCTGATTTCCGACTCCTACATCGGCGACCTGCTCGACGCCGGGGTCGAACTCTACCGCTACGACAACGGCTTCCTGCACGCCAAGCTGCTGATCGTCGACGAGGATACCGCCTCGGTCGGCACGGCGAACATGGATTACCGCAGCCTGCTGGACAACCTCGAAGTCACGGCTTTCATCCGCGACCGGAGCGTCGTGCGGGCACTCTCGGCCACCTACGACGACGACCTGGCCTCGTGCCGCCGGATCGCGCGGGAAACATGGCGGCCCGCGGCGTGGCGGCGCACATTGGGCGACGCGCTGCGGCTGGTCTCGCCCCTGATGTAGCGCAAGCCGCGGATCGGCATTTCCGCACCGGGCCCGGCGCGCAGCCCCCCTGATTTCCGTAATTTTTCCCTCTCGCCGCCTGTCTGCCCCCACCGCCGGGCAGAGGCTCCCCTCCGTCCGCCACCGGCGCCGGAAGCACCTCCGGCCACGGATTCGGATGCCGCCGTGCGGCATCCCGGGTGGCCCGCAGGCCTCCCGCCCGGGCGGGAGCGGGAAATACGGCGCGGCACCTTATTGTTACGCACAATAATTTTTTTTGGAAATCGTTAATTTATGCGTAACTTTGCGCGATAAAGCGCCGTAAAAGATTTATCAATGAAGCAGACTTTTTTATACGCCGTGTGCGGGGTGATTCTGGTCACCGCATTTAGCGGATGCGCAGGCATCAACTCCCTGCTCAAAAGCGGACAACCCGAACTGATTTACAGCAAGGCGCTGGAGTACTACCAGAAAGAGAAGTGGTCGCGTGCCTCGACGCTCTTCGAGGGCGTCCAGCACTACTACATCGGCACGCCGCGCGAAGACAGCGTCTCGTTCTTCAACGCCCGCTGCAAGTTCAAGAACCGCGACTATGACACCGCCTCGGCCCTGTTCGACGATTTCCGCCGCAAGTTCGGCCGCAGCGCCTTCATCGAAGACGCCGAAGGCATGTACGCACTCTGCTTCTACTACCTCTCGCCCGGCCCCTCGCGCGACCAGACGATGACCGGGCAGGCACTGATCGCCATCAACGAGTTCATGTCGCGCTACCCTCACAGCGACCGCGTCGAGGATTTCAAGCAGATCAACGGCGAACTGACGCAGCGCCTGCACGACAAGTCCTACCTGAACGCATACACCTACTATAAGATAGGCCGCTACAAATCGGCCATCGTATCGCTGAAAAATGCGCTCAAACAATTCCCGGACAGCAATCACCGCGAAGAGATCATGTACATGATCGTGGACGCCAGCTACCGCTTCGCCAACAACTCGATCGCCAACAAGCAGACCGACCGCTATCTCTCGATGCTCGACTCCTACCTCTCGTTCAAGGAGGAGTTCCCCGAATCGAAATACACCAAGGAGGTCGACCGCATGGCCAAGCACGCACGGGACTACCTCGACCGCAACAAGAAGGACGAAGACAAAGACAACAACATATAACAATGGAAATCAAGAAGAACATCCCCAACAACACCATCACGCGCAAGCTGGTGGATCTGGACAAGGAAACGGGCAACATCTACGAAACGGTGAACATCATCGCCCGCCGTGCCAACCAGATCTCGACCGAACTGAAGACCGAGCTCAGCCGCAAGCTCGCCGACTTCTCTTCGCCGACGGACACCATGGAGGAGACCTTCGAGAACCGCGAGCAGATCGAAATCTCGCGCTACTACGAACGCCTGCCCAAGCCTGCGATCATCGCCACCGAGGAGTTCCTCGACGGCGAACTCTTCTACAAAGAGAACAAAGAGGCCAAGGAGTCCTAACGATACCGCCATGAATTTGCAGGGAGGTGGCATACAGGGCCCCGGCGCAGGCACTGCCTGTCCGGCCGAAGGATTGGCCGGACGGCACATACTGCTGGGCATCACGGGAAGCATAGCGGCCTACAAGGCGGCTGTGCTCTGTCGTTTATTGAGGACGGCGGGCGCCGAGGTGCGTGTCGTGATGACCCCGCTGGCCAAGCAGTTCATCACCCCGCTGACGATGGCCACGCTCTCCAGGAACCCGATCCTCGTGGAGTTCTTCGACCCCGAGAACGGGGCCTGGAATTCCCATGTCTCGCTCGGCGAGTGGGCAGACTGCTACCTGATCGCCCCCGCCACGGCCAATACGCTGGCCAAAATGGCATGCGGCATCGCCGACAACCTGCTGCTGACGACCTACCTCTCGGCCCGCTGCCCGGTGGTCGTCGCCCCCGCCATGGATCTGGACATGTACGCCCACCCCACGACCCAGGAGAACCTGCGCCGGCTGGCCGGACACGGCGTGCGGATCGCCGAACCCGCCGAAGGGGAGCTCGCCAGCGGGCTCACGGGCAAGGGACGCATGGCCGAACCTGCGGAAATCGCCGCTTATGTCGGCACCCTCCTCGCCGCGGAAAACCCCGAAAAAAAAAAGCACCTGTCCGGTAAACACTTCGTCGTAACGGCAGGCGCCACGATCGAAGCCATCGACCCCGTGCGGTTCATCTCGAACCACTCGTCGGGCAAAATGGGCTACGCCATCGCCGGAGCGCTGGCCGCACGCGGTGCGCAGGTGACCCTCGTCACGGGGCGCACGTCGCTGCCGACTCCTCCGGGCGTGGAGCGCGTGGACGTGCTCTCTGCCGCCGAGATGTACGACGCCGCGACCGGGGCTTTCGACGGCGCCGACGGCGCTGTCATGTGCGCCGCCGTGGCGGACTATACGCCCGACGCGGTTTCGCAGACCAAGCTCAAGAAGGGCGAGGGCGAAATGCACATCACCCTGCGCCGTACGCGCGACATCGCCGCAGAGCTGGGAGCCGCCAAAGGCGGCCGCCTGCTGGTCGGCTTTGCCCTCGAAACACACGACGAACAGGCCAACGCCGAGGCAAAGCTCGCGCGAAAGAACTTCGATTTCATCGTCCTCAACTCGCTGCGCGACGCCGGCGCGGGATTTCGCGGCGACACCAACAAGGTGACCTTCATCGACCGCAACGGCCGCGAGCCGCTGCCCCTGATGCCGAAGAGCGAAGTAGCCGGACGTATCGTCGACAAAATCGAATCACTGTTAAAATAAAGACCGCCATGTTACGCCGTCTGTCGGTTGAGAACTACGTGCTTATCGACAAGCTCGAAATGGAGCTGGATCCCCACCTGAACATCATCACGGGTGAAACGGGAGCCGGCAAATCCATCCTGCTCGGTGCCCTCGGCCTGCTGCTGGGCGCCAAGAACGATGGCTCGGCCATGAAGGACGCCGCACGCAACTGCGTGGTCGAAGGCACCTTCGACCTCTCGGGGCGCGACATGGAGGCTTTCTTCGCCGGGAACGACCTCGACTATGCGCCGGAGACTACCGTAACGCGCATGATAACTCCGGCCGGCAAGAGCCGCGCCTTCATCAACGACCTCCCGGTGCAGCTGGCGCAGCTGCGCGAATTCGGCACCCGCCTGATCGACATCCACTCGCAACATCAGAACCTGATCCTCTCCTCGGAAGAGTTCCGCACCTCGGCACTCGACACCGTGGCCGGGAACGGGGAACTGCTCGCACAATATACCGCGCAGTATACGCGGCTTACGGAACTGCGGCGCCGGCTCGCCGCCCTGCGCGAAGCCGCCGCCGGCGGACGCCGCGACGAGGAGTGGCTCCGCTTCCAGAGCGAAGAACTCACGGCTGCCAACCTGCGCGAAGGGGAACAGGCCGCCATCGAGGAAGAACTGGCCGTACTGGAGAACGCCGACCGCATCGGCGAGGTGCTCACTACGCTCCGCAACGCCCTCGATGCCGACGAAACTGGGGTGCTCACGCTCCTGAAAAATTCCGAGAACGACCTGACACGCATCCGCGAACATTTCCCCGCGGCCGGGGAATACGCCGCACGCCTGCACTCCGTACTCGAGGAGCTGAAGGACATCGACAACGCCGTAGCCTCCGACAGCGAACGCCTCGACGCCGACCCCGAACGGCTGGCCAAACTCGCCGCACGCCTCGACGCCCTCTACGCCCTGCAACAAAAGCACCGCGTCGCCTCCGAAGCGGAGCTGATCGCAGCCCGCGACCGCTATGCCGCACAGCTCGCCGCCATCGTACACGGCGACGAAGAGATCGCAGCGGCTGAAAAAGAACTGGACGCGGCCGCACAGAAGGCCGGCGCGCTGGCCGACAGGCTGCACAAGGCACGCGCAAAAGCCGCCCCGGCCTTCGAAAAACAGATACTGGCGACGCTCGCGCAGCTGGGCATGCCCGAAACCGTATTCCGAGTGGCGCTCACCCCGCTCCCCGACCTCGGGCGCACGGGAGGCGACGGCGTGGCGTTCCTCTTCTCGGCCAACCGCAACGCGACGCCCCAGAGTGTCGAGCGTATCGCTTCGGGCGGTGAGCTCTCGCGTGTCATGCTGGCGCTCAAGGCCCTGCTTGCCCGGCGGATGCAGTTGCCGACGGTCATCTTCGACGAGATCGACACGGGCGTCTCCGGGCGCATCGCCGACGCCATGGGCGAGATCATCGAATCACTCTCCGCGACGTTGCAGGTCGTGGACATCACCCACCTGCCGCAGGTGGCGTCGAAAGGCGCAGCCCATTTCGTGGTCTACAAACGCGACGGGCGCACCGACATCACGCGCCTGACGGACGAGGAGCGCATCACCGAGATCGCCAAGATGCTCTCCGGCAGCCGCATCACCGATGCCGCCATAGCCCAGGCACGCATTCTGCTGGGCAAATAACCGCACACGCAACTACCCGCCGGCCAGAACGAACCTTTTGTCCGGCGCACTTTATGAACTCCGTATATTAACCCCGAATTTACCGCACGATGAATGAATTGACGAAGATCGCGGCCGCCAACCAGCAGCGCGCCCGCGAGGTTATCCGCGACTCCGGGCTCGAAGCCGCATGGCGCTCCGTCGGTGCCGAACCCAATCTGGTCGGATCGCTCCGCACGGGACTGCTGATGACGCACCGCGACATCGACTTCCACATCTACTCCTCGCCGCTGCGCCTTGCGGACAGCTTCGCCGCCATGGCACGCCTGGCCGAAAACAACCGCATCCGCAGCATCACCTTCAACAACCTGCTCGACGCCCCCGACCAATGCCTCGAATGGCATGCCTGGTATGCCGATGCCGACGCCCAGTTATGGCAGATCGACATGATCCACATGCCGAAAGGTTCGGCCTACGACGGCTATTTCGAACGGGTAGCCGACCGCATCGCCGCCGTGCTGACCGACCGGACGCGCGAAACGATCCTCCGGCTCAAATACGAAACCCCGGAGGCGGAGAAGATCATGGGTATCGAATACTACCAGGCCGTACTGCGCGATGGCGTGGGTACCTATGCGGAATTCGAAGCCTGGCGCGCCGCCCACCCCGTGACGGGGATTCTGGAGTGGATGCCCTGACAAAAAGTGGAGCCCCGTCCTACAAGGGAAGGATCGAACAGGGCCGGCAATGGCGCAACACACGCCGCCAGTATCGGGCATTCAACACCGTGCATCAGGCAATCCGGCATCCCCGGGGCACGCAGCGCATGACAACAAGCCCGCACATAAAAAAAAGCAACCCCGCAGGGTTGCTTTTTTCAATCGGCGACGGCACCGCAGCCCGCCTCGGCCGCTATCGGCACGGGCTCAGTCAGCCCGGTATTTCCTGTTGGTGACGTCGATCGTCCGGGCTTCGAACAGCCCCAGGTCGGCGGCAGGGCAAGCATTCGCAGGGACATTTCTGCCATCGTAAATATCGGCAAAATCATAGCTGCTGTCCGTAGTCAGCCAGTTCCACAGCTCGGGATAAACCTCCTTGATATGC
This sequence comes from Alistipes sp. UBA1686, assembly GCF_002320215.1. Lineage (NCBI taxonomy): Bacteria > Pseudomonadati > Bacteroidota > Bacteroidia > Bacteroidales > Rikenellaceae > Alistipes > Alistipes sp. UBA1686. The sequence continues at coordinate 2,343 of NZ_DCKA01000004.1, read as the reverse complement.
ACCGATTCGCGCGGATAGTTGAACCAGTCGAACCCGCAGAGGTAGCCGCCGTTCTCGTCGACATACTCCGTCCCCGTGGCGGTGATCACCAGCCCGTAGGGCAATTTGTCCTTGTCGAACGAATCGTTCAGGTAGGCAGTCGACAAGGCATAGAGTTCCACGCCGTTATCCACCTCGATATACCACTCAACGCGCATCGGGCCGTTCCCTTCGATCTTCGACACGTCCCAGTTGCGGATCGTCGACCCCAGGTACTCCCCGACCTTGATATTGACCTTGTCGTAGGTGTTGAGCGTCCCTTCCATCGACTTGAAATACTGCGACCTGCAATCGGCACCGTCGGGGGTGATCAACCCCTTGAAGACACGCTTGCCGCCCTTGTAAACGACACATCCCAGTTTGATGGATTTCGTCGACCCCAACGCCACGGGCTGTACGCCGAACCCGAAGATATTCTGCCGGGTCTGGTACAACACATGGATGACCAGGTCGTTGTAATCGTAATCCCCGCGCCTGGAGTCCTCGAAACATACTACCTGGAACAACTGCGATTTGTTGCCTGCGAAATTGGGGTACTCATCGCGCGGGACGAACGTCGTCGTCAGCCCCTCGTCCGAACGGGTCAGGGTCATCCGCGGCACCCAGATCGTCATGGGGCTTTCGGCCTCGGCCAGCGTCACCCCGTATGCCTTCACTACGGTGATGCAACCTTCTTTCACGGGGACATCGTACGTGCGGGCCGTCTGGTAATGGTCGATGTCCACATCCAAGGGGCTGCCGGGACGGACATCGTTCTTCTCGATGCAGGAGACGGCCAGGAAGGCCAGCATTAAGATGGTAATTTTCTTCATTGTGGGTGTGTTAGATTAATAAAATGGTTCCGCATCTCCCGTTGCACCTCTTCCCCACTCCTGGGAACCGATTATTTTGCTCGGACAAAGTTAGATATTCCCGCCTCAAATACCAAACAAATCAGCCAAAAACGCACTCAATACAGCCCAATTTCATTTTCAAGGGCCGCCTGCCGCACCGGCAGGACCTGAGGCTGTAATTTTCGCATTCGGCCTGCCGGTCATGGCAATGGCCTATCGCATCGACGGCATTTCGGACTGCCACACACCCGGCTCATGGCTCCCGGGCGCATGAGCGACAAAGACGCAGCCGACACTACAAGCCCGGGCAATTCGCCGGGGCACAGATCGGCTCGGCCGGCATATGATAGATGCCGAACCGCAAATGTGCGGACAGGAATAGCCCTGCGGCCAACGAAGTACCCGCCGCCCCGGACGGAACCCCTCCCGGCCAACCGCCCGCGGCGCCGGAGAATGCCGCTTCGACCGCTTCGCGGCAAAACAAAAACCGGAGCCTCAGCGGGGTTCCGGGGATTTACAAAGCAATGCTGTAACTGAATAAGTTACGGCGTTGTTTTTTTATGAGGTAATGATTTAGAAACGCAAGTTTTGAATAAACTTACATCGAGGTTCATCCTGTCAAACAACTCTATACAAATATACGAAATATCTGATAAAAAAGCAAATAGGATTTTTATCACCTTATTTGCCGATTTATGGCGGACATCAGCGTCACCGCGGATCATTTTTTCCTTTGAGCGGACTGGAACGGTCTGGAGCGGACATGGGAATCGTTTTCTGAAGACTTGGATTATCTTGCACATCCTTAACGCAGAAATCACCTAAACCCAACAATTATGGATTGCGTCCTTATGGAAACGAGCGCCTATAAAGAGATGCAGGCGCACCTTCAACGTCTTCTGGAGCGAGTGTCTGCGCTCCATTCCCTCTCCGCCCAACCGACAACTGTCCGGTGGCTTACGGCTGAGGAGGTCTGCAAGGCCTTGAGCATCACCAAGCGAGCCTTGCAATACTATCGCTCCGCCGGCATCATCCCCTATACGGCCTTAGGCAATAAAGTATTGTTCCGGGACGACGACATCCGGCAACTTCTGGAAAAGAACCTGATAAAAAGCCTGTAGCATGACCGAAGAGATCATCACCCGCGACAGCGCCGCGTTCAAGGAACTGCGTCGCGACATCGTCAAAGCCATCCGTGCCGTCGATATTCTGATCGACACGCACCGCCCGACCATCGGAAATGAATTGTACCTGACCAGTGAGGAGATTTGCAGCATCTTCAGCATCTCGAAACGCTCCTTGCAGAATTACCGGGACAACCGCCAAATTCCTTATACTACTCTTGGTGGAAAGATTCTTTATCCGCAGTCATCGCTTTATAAACTGCTGGAACAGCATTATATGAAAGCGCAGCGCTGATGCGGTCTGTGAAAAGGGGAAGATCACTTGATGTGCACCCCAAAGTTTGGAC
>NZ_DCKA01000011.1:0-134202 GCF_002320215.1 Alistipes sp. UBA1686 | reverse complement strand
GCCGATATGGCTCGGGTCGCAGAATATCTGCAGCCCCGGGAGGCGGCGGTGCAGCTCGATGGGGATCGACCACATCGGGTGGTTGCGGTAGAGGCTTTTGTCGATCGACGTGAACCCGCGGTGGATGACACCCAGGCGGCGGATGCCGGCGTTGTAGATGCGTTCCACGCCGCCGATCCACAATTCGAGGTCGGGACTCACGGGGTTTTTCACCAGCACCGGGATATCGTGCCCGCGCAGCGCGTCGGCGATCTCCTGCATGGCGAACGGGTTAGCTGTCGTGCGGGCCCCGATCCAGATCATGTCGATGTCGCCTTCTAACGCCGCCAGGACGTGCTTGCGCGTAGCGACCTCCGTGGCTGTGTACATCCCCGTTTCGCGTTTTACGCGTTGCAGCCAGGCTATGCCGTCGACGCCTACGCCCTCGAACCCGCCCGGTTTGGTGCGTGGTTTCCACAGTCCGGCGCGGAATAGCTTGAAGCCTTCCGCGGCCAGTTCGCGGGCTGTTTCGATTACCTGCTCTTCGGTTTCGGCGCTGCACGGCCCCGCGATGACCAGCGGCCGGCGGGGGTCGAGCCCCGGGAAATTGATGGGTTGTAAGTCGTTCATGGTTTTATGTTTTTCGTTTTTATCGTTTGTTCCTTGTCAGATTGCCGGGTTGGGACATTCGGCGTATTCGCCCAGGATGCGGAAGTCGCTTGTCAACGGCCTCGCCGCTTCGATGGCTTGCCGGTAACGCACCGGGTCGTCGAAGGTGACATCCACGTAGAAGCGGTATTCCCACTCGCGGCCGATGATCGGCAGCGACTGTATTTTCGAGAGGTTGATTTCGTAAAAGGAGAGCAGGGTGAGCACCTTGGAGAGGCTTCCCTGGGTGTGGGGCAGCGAGAAGACCAGCGATGCCTTGTTCGTGCGGGCCGGGTCGGTGAACCCTGCGGCGCGGCTGCGGTCGGCCAGCAGGAGGAAGCGCGTGAAGTTGTGTTTGTTGGTCTCGATGCCCCGTTCCAGGATTTCGAGCCCGTAGAGCTCCGCCGCCCCGGCGCCGCAGATGGCGGCCGTGCCGCGGAGCCGTTGCTCGGCGATTTCGCGGGCGCTGCCCGCCGTGTCGTCGCGTTCGACGACTTTCATCGCCGGATGGGCTTTCAGGTAGTCGCCGCACTGCATCAGGGCGATCGGGTGCGAGTGTACCTCGCCGATGTCGCAGGGCGCCTCCCCCGGCAGTGCCGCCAGTACGTGCGAGATGCGGAGTTTGTATTCTCCGATGACGGCCAGCGAACTGCGCCGCAGCAGCTCGTGGTTGGGAAGCAGGCTGCCGGCGATGGTGTTCTCGATGGCCGCGATGCCCAGCAGCGTCGGGTCGGCGGCCATGCGGGCGAATTGCTGGTCGAAGCTGTCGCAGGGCAGGATTTCGACCTGCTCGCCGGGGAAACTGCACCGGGCTGCGGTCTCGTGGAAACATCCGGGTTGTCCCTGTATGGTGATGCGTTTCATAATCGAATTTTAGGCATTAAAAAATCCCGCTCTTTGCAGAACGGGATCCTTCGTGTTTTCACTCTATCGTATCATACAGCTAATTGCATACAACCCCGCTCTTCCTCCTGCTATAAAAGAAAAAGTAAAAAAAGTAATATGCAAAACCGTAAAGTCTCATCTCTTGTGGGGATTAACAGCGGCAAATGTAGTAAAATATTTGCGGAATCCAAATTCTCAGCCCTGTTTTTTGCCTGCGGCGGCCGATTTCCGTTCCCGGAACCGCTTTTTGAACTGCTGCCGGCGGCCGAAGAGCAGGCGGAAGAAAGTCCCCCGCAGCAGCGTGTCGTTGATGTCCCACCCGCGTATGTCGGCATAGCGATCCAATATGTACAGGAACGGGACGGCCGGGCAGCTCAGCCGCCGCAGGTTGATCATGCATTCGTCGGGGCGCAGCGGCCGTGCGTGGAATCTCATGCGGTTGATGTCGATCAGCTGGAAGCGGTAGTTGCCTGCCGTGCCGTCGTATTCCCAGAGGATGTTGGTCTGGTTGAAATCCTCGTGGCAGATTCCTTGCTCATGGAGGCGGACGGTGAAGCGGGCGAAGGCTTCGAGCACGGGCAGCGTGTCCGGCGCCGGGAAGCGTCGCATGGTCTGCGGGAGCGGGGTGAGCTCCGACCGGCGGGAGACGAAATAGGTGTCGGCGATCAGGCCGTCCTTGCGGTATTCGCTCCATGCCACCGGTTCCGGGGTGTCGAAACCCATCCCGCGCAGGCGCAGGGCGTGCTCGTAGGCGCGGCGGGCCTTGTTCTTGCGGAAGAACGAATACATGACCCTGTTGAACAGATGGGGGCGTTTGTAGCGTTTGACGACCAGGCTTTCGCCCCCGATGTCGAAAGCCCGTATCTGGTTGCGCCCTTCGTGGAGCACTTCGCCCGAGACGGGAAAAACCTCCGGGAGCCGCTCGATGAATGGCTGCACATGCCGTATTGCGGGGTTGATCGTTATTTTCATATGTGAGTCCGTTTACAACACAAAGTTACGGCAAACACGGTTTCCGCATAGTTCTGTTTGGGAATAATATTGGTGAAATAGATGGAAAAGGGCCTGCCGATTGTCGGTTTTGTCGTTTGTAAACGACTTTCAATACGCTAATCTTAGCCGCTGTGTTGTTAGCGGAACAGCCCATTTCGTGGAGCTTTTGCTCCGGATTATGCAGGTGCGAAAGTGTCAGTTCGTCGAATTTGAGTAGGGGCAGGACTTTCTGCAATGATACCAGTGTGAAACGGTATTTGGTGGCTGTGTTTATCTTGCCCTGTTCTTGTTGCCGGGTTATCGCTTGTGCAAAATATTCGGCTGTCGTACCGTCGTTTTTCCGCCCGTTTCTTTCGAGAAGATTATCGAGCGTGATGTCTGCTTCCAAAATCTCAAGTCGTTTCAGGCGTTTGTGGTATTCTGCAAGCAGGCTGTCGATGCGGTACTGGATTTCCTGCGGCTCCTCATTCTGAATGATGATACGGCGGTTTTGGGCATCCCAAGCCGTAGGAACGATTGCTGTTCCGGTGCTGACACAGCGAATTTTCGAGCCTCGGGTAAATCGCAGATGGATGGGAGTAGTTCCGTTTTTGTTTGCCTTATCTTTGCGACAAACAACGTTGATGTTGATATTCATAGCTTTACGTTATTTGCAGCGCGCGTTTCTATTTCGCCGTTTACCCGTCGGATTCGGGTAAAAATGCGGGTGAAAAACCGCTCCGAATCATGCCTTTTTTGCCATATATGCACGAAAAAAGCGGCTGCCTTGTTTTGGCAACCGCTTGATTTCGAGAGCTGTTGACGAGGATTGAACTCGTGACCTCTTCCTTACCAAGGAAGTGCTCTACCACTGAGCTACAACAGCAACATTTCCCGTTCGAGTGGTGCAAAAGTACATAAGAAAAATGAAAAGACCAAAAAAATGTGAATAATTCATAATTATTTTCTATCTTTACTTTTGAATTATAACCCATGCACATGAAACGTATACTAATAGTAGGTGCCGGAGGCCAGATTGGTTCCGAGCTGACAGTCTATCTGCGCAAAATTTACGGTGACCACAATGTCGTGGCTACCGACATGCGCGAATGCAAGGCCCTCGGTGAGGCCGGCCCTTTCGAAGTGCTCAATGCGCTCGATGCGACGGCGATGGCGTCGGTCGTGGCGCGTTACCACATCGATACGATCTTCAACCTGGTCGCTTTGCTCTCGGCTGTGGGCGAACGTAATCCGCAGATGGCCTGGAACGTTAATATGGGGGCGCTCAACAATTCGCTCGAGGTGGCGCGCCAACACCATTGCGCCCTCTTCACGCCCAGTTCGATCGGCGCCTTCGGGCCCTCGTCCCCCAAGGACAAGACCCCGCAGGACACGATCATGCAGCCCACGACCATCTACGGCATCTGTAAGGTCACGGGCGAGATGCTGGGGAATTACTACCACCATAAGTACGGTGTGGATACCCGTTCGGTGCGTTTTCCGGGCATTATCTCGAACGTCACGCTGCCGGGCGGCGGTACGACGGACTACGCCGTCGAGATCTACTATGAGGCGATCCGGTCGGGCCGGTTCACCTGCCCCGTACCGTCGGACGTCTATATGGACATGATCTACATGCCCGATGCGCTGCGTGCCTGCGTCGAACTGATGGAGGCCGATCCCGCGAAGCTCGTGCACCGCAACAGTTTCAACATCGCGTCGATGAGCTTCACGCCGGAGATTATCTGCGCCGAAATCCAAAAGCGGATGCCCGGCTTCACGATGGACTACGACGTCGACCCCGTGAAGAAGGAGATCGCCGAGAGCTGGCCCAACTCGCTCGACGATACCTGCGCCCGCGAGGAGTGGGGGTGGAAACCCGAATGGGATCTCTCGCGCATGACGGACGATATGCTGGAGCATATCCGTGCCAAAGTCGCCTCGAAGTGAATCCGGGGGATGATGGCGTTGCCATATCCCGTGTCGTCGAAACCGCGGCCAGTTGGGACGGGGCGCCGCTGCCCTCCTATCCGCGGGGTGCGCCGCGGGTGACGATACTCCGGGCAACGGTGCCGCCGCATACTACGCTGGCGATGCATACGCACGCCCTGGTCAATGCGGGGGTGATCCTGCGGGGCGAGCTGACCGTCATTGCCGAAACCGGTGCCCAACGGATGTTCCGGGCCGGAGAGGGCATCGTGGAGCTGGTCGGTACGCGCCATTACGGCGAGAACCGGGGCGACGGGGAGCTGGAGCTGGTGATGTTTTATGCCGGAACACAGGGCATGTCGCTTTCCGAGCGTGCAGACCTATAACCAGAAGTTATGACGACGAGACGAATTGCGCGAATCATTACCGGTTTTATCCTGTTGCTGGTAGCTGCGGTTATCGGCGGGAGTTTCTATATGCTCGCGTTCTCGCTGCGGCCCGACGCCAGGATGCGGGAAAAGAATGCCACGGCCTATGAATACATGTATGCCGAATACCCATTCCTGCGCCCGTGGGTGGACAGTTTGCAGACGGCCGGGGCGTTGCGCGACACCGTGATCGCCGATCCGCAGGGTGTCCGGCTGCACGCCCTCTACGCGGCGGCTCCCGTGCCGACCGACCGCACGGCGGTCATCGTCCACGGTTATACGGACTGCGCCGTGCGGATGCTGATGATCGGCTACCTCTATAACCATGACCTGGGGTATAACATCCTGCTGCCGGATCTGTATTACCACGGACAGAGCGAAGGGCGGGCGATCCGCATGGGGTGGCTCGACCGCTTCGATCTGCTGCGCTGGATGGAGGTTGCCGACGGGATTTTCGGCGGCGACACGCGGATGGTCGTGCATGGCATCTCGATGGGAGCTGCCACGACGATGATGGCCTCGGGCGAACCCCAACGACCTTACGTTCGGTGTTTTGTCGAGGATTGCGGCTATACAAGCGTCTGGGACGAGTTCTCCAAGGAACTGAAGTCGTCGTTCGGGCTGCCGGCATTCCCGCTGCTGTATACGGCCAGCTGGCTGTGCGACCTGAAATATGGGTGGAATTTCCGCGAGGCTTCTGCGCTGGCGCAGGTCGCGAAATGCCGCCTGCCGATGCTCTTCATCCACGGCGATGCCGACGACTACGTCCCTACCTGGATGGTTCGTCCGCTTTTCGAGGCGAAGCCGGGCGACAAGGAGCTGTGGCTCGTGCCGGGTGCCGGACATGCCGCTTCGTACCGCGACAACCGGGAGGAATACACGCGCCGCGTCGGGGAGTTCGTCGGGAAATATATCGGGCCCGCTTGAAAAGGGCCCGGGGCGGTTTCCGGGCGCTTCTGCCGGTTCGGAGTATGCCCTTCGGATAATAGAAATAAACTATGGAAAACGATAATCAACAGCGGGTCAAGTCCTTCTACCGGATTTTGGAGGAAGGCGTCGCTAAACTCCCGGCCGATGTGCGCGGGGCGCTTTACCGGCCGTGTGCCGTCGATTGTGTGAAGGACGACGTCCTGAGGGAGCTCCGCAGGCAATTCGAAGAATGCGGCCGCGATCTCGACCGGCAGTATACGAAATACGGCCGCTCGGAGTATTTTTTTGCGGACATCATCGAGCCGGGGCGGGTTTACGAGGTCGGGTATCCCCGGTGCCTCTGCCCGCAGGTCGACGCCGGGTTCGTGGACTCTCCGGCCCATTGCGAATGCTCCCGCCAGAGCATCCTCTATGTCATGGAGGAGCTGTTGCCCGGCAAGGACATCCGGGTGGAAGAGCTCGAGACCGTGTTGTCGGGCGGCAGAGAATGCCGCTTCCGGATCATTGTCGGGTAGCTCATTGCGGCGCCTGGCTACTCCAGGCCGCATCCGGTGCCCGGGCGTTGGGTGCGGGGATGGTTGCTGCCCAGAATAAAAAATCCCGAAGCCAATGCTTCGGGATTTTTTAATAGGGTATTCAGTCGCCTATGCGCCCGCATAGATCAGCATCCCGAGCCCGGTGAGGAACAGCAGGAACATTCCCAGGTTGAGCCTGTGGGAGATTTTGGGTGCTCCCTTGAATTCTTTCCAGATCAGTATTCCCCAAAGTGCCGAAACGAGTGTCGCCCCCTGTCCCAGGCCGTAGGAGATTGCCGCCCCGGCTTTGCCCGAGGCGATCATGCTGAACGATTCTCCCAGGCACCAGATCATACCGCCCAGCACGCCGACCATGTGGGTTTTGAGACCGCCTTTGAAATAGTCGGCGATCCGCACGGGTTCACCGTCCACCGGACGTTTCATCGCGACGGTGTTGAACAGGAAATTGCTGATGAAAACTCCGACGGCGAAGATGAATACGGCCGTATAGGGTGTCATTTTGCCGGCTGCGGGGGCGGCAAAATCGTTCAGATCCATGGAAGCGGCCACGAACCGGTAGAAGAATGCCATGATGATGCCGGCCGCAACCGAGATGAGAATGCCTTTGGTCGTGAGTTTGCGTTTTTCGGTCTGGGCTTTCTTGTAGGCGAATCCGTTCATGACGATCGCTGCGGCGATGAGCAGTACCCCGAGGAAAATGAAGGTCGGGTCGCCTTTGGCCGCGCTGAAATAATTTATCACTACGCCCAGTACCAGTGCGAGCCCTACACCCACGGGAAAAGCTACCGACATGCCGCAGAGGGCGATGGCTGCCGAAAGCAGGATGTTCGATGCGTTGAATATCACGCCGCCCATGAATGCAGAGAAGAGGTTGCCTGCGTCTGCCTGTGCAAGGTCTGCGAGGAAACTGCGCCCCTCCGTCCCGAAACTGCCCAGCGTGAAGGCCGACAGCACGGAGAAGAGCAGCAGGCCGATGACATAGTCCCAGTAGAAGAGTTCATAGCGCCACGTGCGGGCCGCCAGTTTCTGGGTGTTGCCCCAGGAGCCCCAGCACAGCATGGTGATGAAGCAAAAAGCGATTGCCAGGGGATAACTTTGAACGATAAACATAATGCGTCGAATTTACGGGGTTCGGATTAATTCCCGGCAGCTTGCGGAGTGCTGCCGTATACCAACAGGTCGCGGATTTGCAGCGATGCATCCTTGCGCGGGTTATGCCATTCGGCCGTGATGCGGTGGGGGCCGGACGGGAGCCGGTAACGCCAGAACAGTTCATGGCGGCGGGTGCGGTAAAGCGCCGGGAGCTTGACGCGTTCGACCGGTTGCCCGTCGATCGAGAAGGTTACTTCGGCCACGTACGACTCGTCGGGGCAGCGCAGGGCGCCCGTCAATACCGCTCCGATGCCGTCGAATTCGATTACGCCGGCTTCGGGGAGCGATTGGTGGATTGCACGGCGTTCGGTCGGATAATGCCCTTCGAACGACTGTTCGAAACGGACGGGTACGGGTTGCTGGCATGCGATGGTCACGTCGGTTTCACCTGCGGAACCGCCGTTGCGGCGGATTACTTCCAATGCCTGGTCGAAGCTCATCTTGTAGGTGCGGTTGAGCGAGATGTCGGTATAGGCGAACTCCATATCTTCCACTTCGCGCAGGTTGCGCATCCATTTTTCGGGGATTTTGCTGTACCCGAGCATTGCGCCCAGGATACCGCCGGCCGATGCCGGGTTGCAATCCGAGTCCTGTCCGCAACGGGTGGCGATGTCGAGCGTCTTCGAGAAATCGCCCTCGCCGTAAAGCAGGCCGATGAGGATGTAGGCGCTGTTGGTCACGGCGTCGATGTTGAACGGCACGAATACCCCGTCGGGGCAGCCGATATCCGAACTCCATTTCTTTTCGCATTCGAACCACGTGCGTTTCCAGTCGCCGGGATACTGCTTGTGCCAGGCGATGACGTCTTTCATGCACCGGTGATAGCGGCTCTGTTCGGGGATGGTTTTCAAGGCTTCCTCGACGATGAACCCGATGTCGTCCGAGACGAACGAAAGCGAATACATCGCTGCCACGTAAACTCCGCCGTACCAGCCGTCGCCGTAGTTCATGATGTGTCCCGCGCGGTCGCAGAACTCCGAGGCCGCGTTGGGCATGCCCGGGGACATGAGCCCCGCGAAATCGGCTTCGATCTGGAAGTCGAGGTCGTCGGCATGGGGGTTGTTGAGCCAGTGCCCCGACTCGGGCGGGCGGATGCCGTTGAGGATGTTGTAGCGTGCGGCCTGGTTGGCGTGCCACAAGACGTAGCCGGCATTGGCGAAGGCTGCGGCGAGCGAATCCACCGGGGCGTCGATGCCCAGGCGGTCGAAGACCTCGACGAACGTTAAGTCCATATATACGTCGTCGTAAAGCCCCGGCGTATTCTCGTACCACCATTTGATGTAATGTTCCGGCCACGGGATGGGGGTGTATTCCTGGATCATCGTGCCGTTGAATTTGAACTCGGTCGGGCCGCCGTAGGTGCATCCGATAGTCTGGCCGGCCCAGCCGCCCTTGATTTTGTCGAGCAGCCGTTCTTTGGAGATGGTGACTTGTGCCGGAAGTGGCTGTGTCGCCGGTGCGGAATTGCACGAGGCGCCCAGGATCACGGCGCAGAGTAGAAATAAGGTTTTTTTCATGCTTGGGTCTGTTTTAGCGTTATAGGTTGAATACGTCGACTTCGGTACGGTAAGGTACGGAATTTTGCGCGCCTACGCGTGTTACCGATATGGCCGAGGCTTTACAGGCGAAACGCACGGCCTCGGGAAGTGTCCGTCCCTCGGAAAGGGCCACGACCAGCGCCCCGTTGAACACATCGCCCGCGGCGGTCGTGTCGACGGCCTGTGTCTTGTATGCCGGGACGATTTCGCAGTGTGCACCGTCGAAGACCAGGGCACCTTTGGCACCGAGCGTGATGATGACGTTGCACACACCCATCGACGCGATTTTACGGGCGGCTTCTTCGGCCGTGCGCTCATCGGTGATGCGGATTCCGGAGATGGCTTCGGCTTCGGTTTCATTCGGGGTGATCGCGTACAGCGTTTCGAGCAGTCCGGCGGAGAGCTTCGAGGCCGGGGCCGGGTTCAGGACGACCTTCTTGCCCAGCCGGTACGCCATCATGGCGGCGGCCTCGACGGTTTGCATCGGGATTTCGAGTTGCAACAGGATGATATCGGCCGCTTCGACTGCCTCGGCCGACCGTTTCAGGTCGTTGGGGGTGAGATGCGCGTTGGCGCCGGGAGCGACGACGATGCAGTTCTCAGCGTCGGTATCCACGGTAATCAGGGCCACGCCCGACGGGTTTTTCGTGTCGGAAAATACATACGAGGTGTCGATCCCCTCTTCGTTGAACAGCTGGTTGGCCTGGTGCCCGAAGATGTCGCTGCCTGTTTTGCAGATGAAGGAGACCCTTCCGCCCAGACGCGCCACGGTGACGGCCTGGTTGGCGCCTTTGCCGCCCGGGTTCATGAAAAAGGTGCCCCCGATGACCGTTTCGCCGGGAAGGGGTAAATGCCCGGTGCAGATGACCATATCGGTGTTCGAGCTGCCGATTACGAGAATTTTTGATTCTGACATGTGTTTTTACTGTGTAGCTGTTTGTCCCGCCCTGCCGGTTTGTTGCACCCGGCAGGGCGGGGTGGTGTTTAATCGGTATATCCGTCGTTTTGTTTGAGGTTCGTGTTGGTCTTGCGGATGTTGGCCGGAATAGGGTAAAGTTTCGTGTATGCCGGGCTGACGGCCGGTTTCAGGTCGCGTGCTTCGCCCCACTTGCCGAACCGGATCATATCCTGGCGACGTAATCCTTCCCATGCAAATTCCCGGCCCCGTTCGTCGTAAATCTCGTCGAGTGTCAGATCCGAAGCCTTGTAATCGTCGAGCCCCGTACGATGGCGCACCTCGTTGAAGAGGGGGACTGCCAGGTCGGCATGTCCCTGGCGCACGAGCGCCTCGCCCTTCATCATCAGCACGTCGGCATAACGGTAGACCACATAGTCGTTGTCCATGCATTCGCCCTGCAGCCCGTTCGCATATTCGTATTTGGCCGAGCGGACGCCTTCGTTCGATTTTGCCGGGTTCGAGAAGTCGAACAGCGAGGTGATATGCGGCGTGTAGTCGAGCTGCTGCCCGTTTTGCATCAGGAGCGGATTGCCCGACATGTCGTACTGGGGGCCCGCGAGCCATTGCCTGCGCCGGATGTCTTTCGGATCGTACTTGTTATAGAAAGACTCGGTTGCGGCGAAGCCGTTCCAGCAAAAGTCGAGGATGCCGTAGGTCTGTTGCGAGAGGCTGTTGAGCGTCAGCTGGTGGAACCGGAAGACGTGCCACCAGTTTTGCGACGTATAAACTTTGTCATAGAGGATGACGAATATATTCTCCTTCGACGAGGTGTTGTCCACCTTGAAGTTCGAAAAGTAGTCGGGTTCTATCTCCAGTTGCCCGAAGCCGATCACCTGGTCGCAGGCAGCGATGGTTTCGTCCCATTTGGCCTCGCCGATCCACTCCTGCGCATTGATGTACAGTTTGGCGAGCGTGGTGTAAGCCATCGCCTTGGTTACGCGGCCGTAGTTCGAGGCGGTAGGCACGTCCTGCAACAGGCCGACGTTATCCTTGATCTGCTGTTCGATGAACGAGAAGAGGAACTTGCGATCCACCTGCCTGGGCAGGCTCGTGTCCGAGAAGTCGGTGGTGAAGGGAACATTGCCGAACAGATCCATGGCATTCAGATAGAACCATGCGCGCATGACCAGCACCTCGGCTACCAGGCTGGGTTTGGCCTCGAAATCGACCGACGACTGGTCGAACTCATAGAGTATCTGGTTGCAGAGCGAAATGCCGCCGAAAAGGAATTCCCAGATCGTTTGCAGATCCTGCATCTGCGAATTCCACGTGTGAGCGTGCATGTCGCGCCATACGCCGTCGTCGACCCACTGGTTTCCTTCGCGCAGGGGGCTGACCGCCTCGTCCGTCGATACGGAAATCGTGCCCCAGATACAGCGGTAGCAGGTATAGCGTACCAGATAAGCGTAAATACGCCCGGCGCTCATCAGGAATTCTTCTTCGTTGTTGAAGAATTCGTCGGACGGGATCGAGGAGTAGGGATTCTCTTCCAGGTCGGTGCAGGAACTCAGTGTTGCACTTAGCAGGAATATCGTGGACAGGATTGATACTATCTTTTTCATAATAGGTTCGTTTGTTGGTCGGATGATTTAGAATGCGATGGCGGCTCCGAGAACGAATGTACGCGTGCGGGGATAGAAGTCATACCAGTCGATGCCGGGTTGCAGCCCCGAAATGCTGACTTCGGGGTCGATTCCCTTGTAGCCGGTGATGGTAAAGAGGTTTTGTGCCGTGACATAGCAGCGCAGCTTGGAGATGACCTTCGATTTGAGTTTGAAGTCGTAGCTCAGCGTTATGTTGTCGAGCTTGAGGTAGGAGCCGTCCTCCACGAACCGCGACGAATAGTATGCGCCGTCCTTGTAGTTGGCATGGTCGAGTGTCGAGCGCAGAATATTGCGGGTGCCGAAGTAACCGAACCCTTCGTAATAGACACGGCTCTGGTTCAGGACGTCGTTGCCGATGGAACTGCGCAGCAGGAAGCTCAGGCTCCACTGTTTGTAGCTGAAGGTATTCTGCAGCGACAGCAGTACGTCGGGATATGCGTTGCCGATAACCTGGTAGTCCGCTTCGGTAATGCCCTCTACACCGTCTAAGTCTTCGTAGATGGCGCCGCCGTTATCGTTGAATCCCAAAAATTTCGGGCCCCAGAAGTTGCCCAGCGAACCGCCTTCGACGATGCGCATGGTATACATTTTCAGGTCGTCGGGGAAGTAGCCGGTCTGGATTTGCACCATTTCGTAATCCTCGTTGGAGAATTTGACCAGGTTATTCTTGTTGTGGCTTATCGTCGCCGCGAGGTTCCAGCTGAAATTCTTGCGTGAAATCGGCGTGGCGTTGACCGTCACTTCGATACCCTTGTTGTCGATCGTGCCGACGTTGGCGAATTTCGAAGGGTAGAGGTTGGGCGGTACGGGTACGGTATAGGTGTAGAGCAGATCCTTGGTGCGGCGGTTGTAGTAGTCGACCGTGACGTTGAGCCGGTTGCCGAGCACGCTCATGTCGAGCCCGACGTTGAACTCTTTCTTCTTCTCCCAGCGCAGGTCGGGGTTGGGATTGCTGCCGGGTTCATAGGTGCTGATCCACTTGTTGTTGTAATAGAAATTCGACGAACCCTTGCGCAGGATCGACAGCGAACGGTAGTTGCCGATCTCCTGGTTGCCCGTGATGCCGAAGCCGGCGCGCAGCTTGAGCTCGTTGAGCCATTTGGCGTCCTTCAGCCACGGTTCGCGCGATATGCGCCAGCCGAGGCTCACGGCCGGGAAGGTTCCCCATTTGTGGTTGTCGCCGAAACGCGATGAACCTTCATAGCGCACCGATGCCGAGAAGAGGTATTTTTCCTTGTAATTATACATCACGCGGCCGAAGAAGGCGATGAGCCGGTTGTCTTCCTTGCTGCTGCCCATCGAGGCGAGCCCTTCCTTGAGCGCCCCGCCGCTGCCGATGTTGTAGAACCCGAAGATGTCCGTATCGAACTTGTAGTTCATCTGGTCGTAGCTTTCCGAACTTTCCTCGCTGAACGAGTAACCGGCGATGGCTTGCAGTTTGTGGTCGCCGAACGTGCCCGAATAATCGATCGTCGCTTCGAGCATCTTGTTCTTGTAGTGGTCGTTGTAAGTTTCCGCCGTCCCGTTGTTGCCGATATTTACCGGGTAATAGCGGCCGTAATAGTGCCCATAGCGTTCCGAACGCTCGATGATGGCGCCCATGGCACTGATTTTCAGACCGTCTATGATGCGCAGCGAAGCATTGACGCTGCCCGAGAACTCTTTGCGGATGCCTTCGTCGTCACGTTGTTCGAGCATCGCCACGGGGTTGTGGTAGTCGATTCCCGGCGAGAAGAAGTATTTGCCGTACTGGGGGTTGTTGCCGTTGGTTTCGTAAATGGGTTCGGTCGGGTTGCGCAGCACGGCCTGCCGCATGATGAACTTGTCCGCATAGGAACCCTTGCCGGTGGTGTACGCAAAATTATAATCCACCTTCAGCCGATCCCGGATGAGCGACTGGCTCACGTTCAGGCGACCGCGGAGTTTCTCGTTTCCGGTTTTTTTCACCAGCCCGATGTCATTGGTGTAGGAGACGCTGGCGCGGTAGTTGAGTTTTGCGGAGCCGCCCGATGAGGATACGTTATAATTTTGGCTTACAGGGTGTTTGCGCGTGACGGCGTCGAACCAGTCTGTCGATCCGCCGAAATCGTACGACGACGCTTTGTCGGGGAAATATTGCCGGATCGTGTTGCGGTATTCGCTCGCAGACATCACGTCGGGTTTTTTGTCCACGCTTTGCATGGCGACATAAGCCGAGAATTCGATACGGTTCTCCCCCGCATGGGCTTTTTTCGTTGTCACCAGAATCACACCGTTCGTACCTCGTGTGCCGTAGATCGCAGCGGCCGAACCGTCTTTCAGCACGTCGATCGAGGCGATGTCGTCGGGACTGACGTTCGACAGGTCGCCGCCCACGACGCCGTCGGTGACGACCAACGGCGAAGCGCCGCCGGCCATTGTGGTCATGCCCCGCAACTGGATTTCGAAGTCGCCGTTGGGGTCTCCGCCGTCGGCGCGTACGATATTCAGGCCTGCAACCTGTCCCTGGAGCAGTTGCAGCGGATTGGTGATGTTCCCTTGTTTGAAATCATCGCTCTTGAGGGAGGAGACCGAGCCGGTCAGCTCTTTTTTCGTGGTGGTACCGTACCCGATCACCACTACGTTGTCCATCGTCGTGACTGACTCGGTGAGTTGCACATCGAGCGTTGTTTTCGTTCCTGCCGGAAGTTCCGTGTTCCGGTAGCCGATGAATGAGAATTCGAGGACGGCATTTTCCGCGTTTTGCAGACGCAGCGTATAGCTGCCGTCGGCAGTGGTGCTGACGCCGTTGGTCGTACCTTTCTCGACGACCGTTACGCCCATCAGGGGCTTGCCTGTGTCGTCGGTTACCCGGCCGGAGATCCGGCGGGTGTCGTTTTGTTGCAAGGTGTCGTAATCTGGGGTACCGGCTGCATGCATGACGGCCGGCAGCGTACCGAGCAGCGCGGCCAGACAACAGGTGCGCAGCATGTTTTTTCGTAGAATTAGGGTCATAGTTTTACAGGTTTGGTTGGTTAAACTGGTGGTGGGAGGGCTTTGCCCCGGCATTGGGTTACATGGTTATACGTAATTTGGGTTAATTAAATTATTGAATATATAGGTTCGTCGCCTTGTTTGCGGATCGTTTGGCGTATTTGTCCGGCCGTTTGTTATACAAATATAAGTTTAAAAGTTCTAATAAGGAGGTGTATTTTTACTTTAATTAGGATAAACCCAAAGTGATTTATTAAAAATAATATGTATTGCATTGTTGGATTTAAAATATTGAATATTATAGATATGGCTATATTACTATGGGTGTTGTTATATGTTTTATCCGGTTGTTTTCAAATGATTTTATCCGAACTTAATGTTTATAAGGGCCTGTGGCTGTAAAAAATACCTCGGGAAGTTGCCCGATAGAGCGATAATACCGGTTTTGCGTGTATTTGGCTGTGAAATGACCTAATTTGGGATTATCCGGATATGTGCGAAATTGTCCGGGAATATTCCTTTATAACCCGGATCTTCCATCAGGAATTTCCGGGATTTCATCTCCGGCAAATAATTCCTATCTTTGTGTAACTAACCCGCAAGGCCATGAACAAAGCTATTTCGCTGCTTGTACTTATCCATTCGATGACGAAGGCGGAAAAACGCTATTTCAAACTTTACAGCAACCTGCAGGAGGGCGATAAGGTCTATCTAACTTTGTTCGCCCTGATGGAGGAGTGCTCTTCGGTCGAGGAGGTTGCCCGGCGTTTTGGCGTCGATGCCGGGGAGAGCAGCTTCGACATTGCCGTCAAGCACCTGTATAAGGTAGTTGTCGACTGCCTGCTGCATTTACGGAGCCGGTATGACATCCAGGCCCGCATTTCCAACCGCATGGCCGAGGCGGAGATCCTTTTCCGCTGCGGCTTGCTGCAGGCCGCGACCGAAGAGCTGAGCCGGGCGAAAAAACTGGCCGGGCAGTATGAGATGACGGCTTTGCTCATGCTGATCCGGCAGACGGAATTGCGTTACCTGAGTGCCGGGGATTATCAGGGGATGAGCGAAAAGCAGCTGGTCGAAAAACAGATGAAAGTGAACGAGACGTTCAAGCATCTGCGCAGCGCCAACCAGCACATGCAGCTTTACGATATCCTCAAGTACCGGGCGCTTTACCGCAGCAAGGTGCGTTCCGAACAGGAGTGCCAGAGCCTGAACGATCTGGTGCTGAGCGAGCTGCACCTGATCGCCAATAACACGTACAACGGGTTCGAGGTGGATAAACTCCACCAGCTGTTCCAGTCGACCTATTTCCTGCAGTCGGGCAATTACAAGGCTGCCATCCGCATCTATCAGCAACTGCTCGAATTGTTCGACCACAATCCGGGCCGGATGCTCAACCCTCCGTTGCACTACCTCGATGCCGTGCTGGGGGTATTGGACAGCCTGCTTTCGGCGGGGCTTTACGATGAGATGCCTTTTTTTATCGCCAAGCTGCACCGGCTTACGGAAAGCGACTACCCCCATGAGTTTGTCCGCAAAGTGCTGGCCTTTATCTATCTGTACGATTCGTTCCGGCTCATCAATTGCGGGGCGTTCGCCGATGCGCAGGAACTTTATAAGCAACATGAGGAGACCCTGTTCCGCAAACTGTCGCAGCAAAAACTCGATGTCCAACTGTTGTTGCAACTCAATCTGGTCGTGCTGCATCTGGTGTGCGACCGGGGTGGCGAAGCCCGCAAGGCCATGACCCGGATCCAGGCGACCGGGCTCGTGTTCTATAATTTCCCGGCATTCCGCATTGCACGGCTGGTGAATTTGCTCCTGCAGGCGGAATGCGGGCGGTTCGATTTCGCCGAAAACGAAATCAAATCCATACGCCGCAGTACCGCTATCGGAAACAGCTCGGTCGAAAAACTTGTTTTCAGGTTTGTGCGCCTCTTTCCGCTGCCTGCAAGCCGGCGCGAGAGGGGACGTCTTTGGGAACGGCTGTACGGTGCGGTGCAGGCGGTTGCGGCCGATAAATACGAGCGGCCTTTACTCAAATACTTCGATTTTACGGCATGGATCGAGGCGCGGCTGACCGGGGCGGCTTTATCGGATGTGCTGGGGCGCAATACCCGGCAGCAGGCCGAACGGTTCAGCGTGTAGGCGGCCTCCCGGCACGGTCGGTGGCCTTGGGGCGGAGCCTGGCGCGGCGGCTGGGTATACTGCGGGGTGCCGGCTGTGCCGAACTGCGAGGTGCTGGGCTATGCCGATCTGCGGGACGGCGGCTGTGCCGGTCTGTCGGGCTGTGCCGATCGGGGGGCACCGGGCTTGCGGGTATAAAAGAAAATCCCGGGCCGCGATGGTTCGGTATTTGTAGGTAAAGAGAAGCGCAGAAAAGAGCAAGTATCAAGTTCACAGATATTTGATTCTCTGTTCTGCATCTGTTCCGAGCAATAAAATTGCAGAATCGGGCAGGTTTAACAGTGAGTTTCGTTACTTATCCGTTACCTGCCCGAAATGCTTTGATTTGCATCAAAACATTCGTTTTCAGTTCGTTGCATCGAATTACCGCATACCAAATAACTTGACTAAACGTTTAACAAACCCTCAAAGTTCAGGTTATCATGCAACGCAGCACTTTCAAAGTCCTTTTCTATGTGAAAAGGCAGTCCGAGAAATCGGGCCAGGTTCCCGTCATGGGCCGTATCACCATCAACGGCACGATGTCGCAGTTCAGCTGCAAACTCACCGTTCGTTCTTCCCTCTGGGATGCCAAAGCGAACAAAGCCGCAGGCAGAAGCCTCGAAGCCCAGCGTCTCAATGAAAAGCTGGAAAATATCAAGACCAATATCGGCAAACAGTATCAGCGTCTCTGCGACCGGGATTCGTATGTTACGGCCGAAAAGGTTCGCAACGCCTTCTTCGGTATGGGCGATGACTGCCGTCTGCTGTTGCAGACTTTCGACGAATACCTTGCGGGTTTCCTCAAACGCGTGGGCAAAGACCGCGCCTATTCCAGCTATGACAATTACCGCAAACGCCGTAACCGCCTTGCCTCTTTCCTCGAATACGAATATCATGTCAAGGATATTGCGTTCAAAGAGCTGAAACGGGATTTCATCGAAAAGTTCGTGGTCTACCTCTCCTCGGTACAAGGCATGCGCTCCGGAACGATCCATTCTACGCTCAAGAAACTGAAGCTGATGACCTACACAGCCTATAAGAACGGGTGGATTCCTGCCGACCCTTTCGCAGGATTCTACGTGAGGCCGGAGTACTCGGAACGTCGCTACCTCTCGGCCTCGGAATTGCAGGCCGTCATGGACGCAGAACTTCCCAATTACCGGACGGGCATCAACCGGGATGCCTTCGTCTTTTGTGCCTTTACGGGCCTGAGCCACGCAGACGTAGTGAAACTCACCCACGCGGACATCCATACGGACGACAACGGAGAGCGGTGGATTATCGACAGACGCCAGAAGACGGGTACGCAGTTCCGGGTCAAACTGCTTCCCGTCGCCGAAATGCTTTACGAGCGTTATAAGGATACATACCGCACAGGAGAGAAGGTTTTTCCGCTTAAAGGCACTTATAAAACACTGAACATGTCCTTGCGGCATGTTGCCAGACATGCCGGGCTGTCATTCAACCCCACAATCCATATGGCGCGGCATACCTTTGCCACGACGGTCACGCTCACGCAGGGCGTGCCTCTGGAAACGGTCAGCAAGATGCTGGGACACAAACGGATCACCACGACCCAAATCTACGCTAAAATCACCAACGACAAGATCGGACAGGATATGGCGGCATTGAGCGAGAAACTGAACGGTATCTTCAAGGTCGCACAGTAATGGCCTACGATCTTACGGCTAATTCGATTTCCGATCTTGCTTCGTCAATGGCAGGGTAATTTTCGATGTAAGTTTTTCCGCCGGCAGGGAATTAAACGCCGGAGATGGAAATACGCAAGGCCATGCGAATCGCCCGAAGGCGAGCCTTGCATATTTCCATCCCCGGCGTTGTGCTGGTCGCTACCGTCGGAAAAGGCGACATTCTGCGGCTCCTGACGATCCGGTTCTGATGTTCAGCCGCGAGCGGCCTGCCCGTTCGACGGCCCCTTCCGTCCTGCTATGTGCCGTCGAAATGCCTCCGCTTTTTCAAAACGGTCGTCTATTGTTCTTCTTCTCGTGGAGATAATTCAGCTCGTCGCTGTAAATGTCCATGACAAATCGCAGCATATTGTCAACCAAGGCCGTAAGCCTTGTACTCTCATTCCCTAACAGGTGGAGTATTTCCGATACTTTGTGCTTGGTTCGGGTACTGACATAGATCGCCGATCGGTTGCGGCAATCCACCGGCGCGAAGAACGTGCGTTCGAAATCCGGCAGCGCGAGCTTTTTACGACGGAATCCAGCCGGTTCCTTTACGCCACTCGTTTGGGTGTCGACATCTGTTTTTTCAGCAACCGCTACCGATACTACGGATGCAGTTGCCGATGTCTTTTCCTCGGGATCGTCCGTATTTTCCTCTTCCGGTTCGGGAATCCGGCGGACGACTTTCGAATCCAAAGAAGCTTGTCCGGCGATCATCTGACGCATCAATTCTTCGTCGACTTCGATACGGGGATGTTTAGAAGGATTGGGTGCGGATTTGTCTGTTTCTTTCAATGAATCCATGGTACAACGTTTTTAAGATTGATTGTCAGCCATACGGGCATAGAGCATGTATGTCTGGTTTATTGGGTTAAACCATTCAAAATACAGTGTTTTATTTCGTGTGGTTTATAGCGGGATAACGACTTTCGAATCCAAAGAGGCTTGTCCGACGATCATCTGACGCATCAGCTCCTCATCGACTTCGATACGGGGATGTTTAGAAGGATTGGGTGCAGGGTTGTCTTTTTCCTTTAATGAATCCATGGTGCAACGTTTTTGAGATTGATTGTTAGCTATACGGTCGTAAAGCGTGTATGTCCGGTTTTATGTTTTAAACCATTCAAAATACCGTTTTCCGTTTAATGAAGTTTATAGCGGGATAACGGCCGGCGAATCCATAGGAACCAGTCCGGTGCATCTGTTCCTCCTCGGCCTCGATACGGGATCGTTTCGGAGGATTGGGTGCAGGGTTGTTTTCTTCTTTTAATGAAGCCATGGTATAACGTTTTTAAGATCGAATGTTCGTTTTGCAGTCGTAAAACATGTGTGTTCGGTTTTATGTTTTAAACCATTCAAAATACCGTTTTCTGTTTAATGCAGTTTATATCGGAATAATGAAGGGAATAAGAAAACCAGCCTTTCATGCTGCAAGATACGACCGGTTGAAATGCCTCGGTTCCGATGTCCGCTCACGACCGCTCCAGTCCGCACCGAGGGTTTGTTTTGGCGCCCGCACGGTTGTAATATTGCACACGGGAAAGACCTTGCCTCGGAAGCCGTAACGGAGGATTTTCAAAACTTCGGTCAGAGATTCTCCGGCGCGGATTTTTGTTGTCGTCAGACAACAGCGAGCTGTACCTTTGTATGCCGAAAAACTTTTCGGCATACGAAAGGTGCTCGCTCTGCGAGGCCGGGCGTTCTCCCAAGTCGAACGCCTTTTTAACCGATATTATGAATACCGACCGAAAAAGAACACTACGTCCCCCAACTCCGAGTTATAAATACTCTTTCCGGCTCAATGAAGAGCAGAATATCCGCTTCAACGAGCTGCTCTGCAAAGCCGGATCGGAGCATAACCGGAGCCGTTTTATCGTCAAAAGAATCTTCTGCGAGGAGTTCGTCGTCATCAGACGCGACCCCTCGAAGGTGCAGTTTATTGCCCGGTTGAATGACTTTTATTTCCAGTTTCAGAAACTCGCCAACAACTGTGCGCCCGTCAAGGCGATATAATAAATATAGCGATGGCAAGCTATTAGGTAAGTGTTCTTTGAAAAAAACCTATCATCAACCGACTTATCTGAAAGGGAAACCGGACAGGGAGTGTAGCATGTCGGGGTAAATCATAAGTCAGTCAGTTACCGGACTGCGACTGAATGGGGTGATGAAAGACAGATATGAGGATAAAATCCGGATTGATTGAATGACAGCCTGAGCGGTACCTAGCGAAACTGTGACGTTAGGGTAACTATACTCGTCATATCGTGATACTCTCATTGTAGTAGTTGTACAGAGAGAGCAAGAACTTATCACGACGCAACTGTAATAAGCAGTAAAAGGCGGACGTCATATCCGACAATCTGTCGCGCCATAGTTATTATATCGTAAACGGGGATTACCTAAACCGGAATGCCGTAAGGCTATTGGACGAAGGTCTATGAATATCCGGCATGGTAACGGAGCCGCCGTAGTAGTCCGAGCGAGGGAAAGCCTCGCACATGACGAAGGGCGGCAGCTAATATTCATTAATACGATTAACGGAAAATGCGAGAGGCATTATGAGAAGTCCCGCAAGAGTATTAAACAGTCTGACAAAGCATAATCAAACCACGGAATACAGGTTTGAGAGGCTTTATCGTATTCTTTTCAATGAGGAAATGTATTATCTGGCTTATCAGCGAATATATGCCAAGCCGGGTAATATGACACAAGGTGCAGACGGAGAAACCATCGATCGTATGAGCCTTCCCCGCATTGAGAAACTGATCCTTTCGTTGAAAGACGAAAGCTACTCTCCCCAGCCATCAAGAAGAGTGCACATCCCGAAGAAAAACGGAAAGACACGACCTCTCGGCGTACCCACTTTCGACGACAAACTGGTGCAGGAGGTAGTACCATTCGTACAATCCATTTGCCCCGTTCTTTCCGATGCATAAAACATGCTCGCCGGAACTCCCATATCCGGCTTTCAGCCGGACAATCCATCCCGGGAAACAACCCGGTGCAGGCCGCACTTGCTCGCCGGAAAACACACATAAACCCTCTTAGCCGGGAATTCCATGCAATGAAAATAGTGTGTAATTTTCAGATATGCCCTTATTTGGGGGACTAACAGTGTAAAAGTTTTTGCTTTTGTGGGTGTTGGTGTTGATTTTTCTTATTTTTACAGGCGTTTGGAGTTAAAATTATTAAACTGAAACAGCCTGAATGAATAATCGTGCCTATGCCGTGGACATCCTGCGGGGACTTGCCATCGTGGGGATGGTCCTCTCGGGTTACATCGCCTGGAATCCCGACCTGCCGGCGTGGCTGTTCCACGCGCAGCTGCCGCCGCCGTCGTTCGTCTTCGATGCGTCGGTGGCGGGAATTACGTGGGTGGACCTCGTCTTCCCCTTTTTCCTCTTTTCGATGGGCGCGGCCTTTCCGCTCTCGCTGGGCCGCAGGCTGAACCGCGGGACCCGCCCCGGCGGATCGTCGTCTCGATCCTCAAACGGGGCCTGCTGCTCGCCTTTTTCGCCGTTGCGCTCGGCAACACGGGGCTGTGGACGCTCGACGCCGTGTTGCAGCGTCCCGTCGTGAGCGCCCTTGTGACGATGACGGTCTGGGGCGCCTTTTTCGCGATGTTCGTGCGGATTCCCGGCTTCATCCCGCGGCAGAACGGGTGGCTCAACGCCGGCGGCATTGCGGTCCTCGCGGTCCTTATGGGCGTGTACCGGTGGCTGGGCGTCGGGGTGAGCGTCGTGCGGTCGGACATCATCATCCTGATTCTCGCCGACGTGGTCGTCGCGGGTTCGCTGATCTGGTGGCTGACGCGCCGCAACCTCTGGCTGCGGATGGGCATCGTCGCCCTGATTGCCGCCCTGAAGCTGGGCGCGGCGGTTCCGGGGTCGTGGAACGAGGCGGTGTGGAACTTCTCGCCTGTGCCGTGGCTCTTCCGCACGGAGTTTCTGCAATACCTCTGCATCGTGTTGCCGGGGAGCGTGGCCGGCGATCTGTTCGCCCGCTGGCTGGCGCGCGGGCAGCAGGAGGAGCGTCCGGCGCTTTCCGGACAGATCGCCGCCGCAGGGCTCACAGCGCTGCTCCTTGCGGTCAATATATGGGGGCTTTTCACCCGTACGCTGACGCTCAATCTGGTGCTGACGCTCGCGCTGGGCACGGCGGCGTGGATGTTGCTGCGTAAGCCCCGCACTGGGATCGAATCCCTGCTTTATCGACTGTTCACGACCGGATTTTTCTGGCTCCTGCTGGGTCTTGCGTTCGAATCGCTCGAAGAGGGCGTGAAGAAGGACCCCGCCACGGTGAGCTACTTTTTCATCACGGCCGGAATGGCTTCGCACGTGCTGCTGGTCACGTCGGTCCTGCTCCGAAAGGGCCGTTCGCGGGGCGGTCTGCTCGTCCTTTGCGGGCAGAACCCCATGATCGCTTACACGGCGGCGGGTTACGTCGTCGTGCCGCTGCTCGTCTTCGCGGACCGGGCCGTGGCGCTCCCGTGGCTGTGGGGTCAGTGCGGCTGCGTGATGGGAGTCGGGCGCGGGGTGATCGTCACCCTGTTGATGATGCTCTTCACGGCGGCCTTCACGCGGAGCAAAATCTTCTGGCGCACCTGACCAAAAAAACGGGGCCGAAGCCCCGTTCTGTCACTTGTCGGAGAGCGCCCGTTCGACGACGGGCGGCAGAATCCGCTCCATCACCCGATACCCCGCTTCGGTGGGATGCACGCCGTCGTAGGTGTATTCGGCGATCATCGAACCGTCCGCGGCCGCCATCGGCGTATGGTAATCCACATAGGGGATGCCCTCCCGTTCGGCGTAGGCGCGGATCATCGCATTGAGCCGGACGATCTTCTGCGCCGGTTCCAAACCCGGACGCCAGGGGAAGTCACCGGCCGGGAGCACCGAGCAGAGGACGGGCCGGATGCCGTTGGCGCGCGCCAGCTCGGCCATCGACTGGATGTTGTCCAGAATGTGCTCGAGCGAGATGTAGCCCGTGTTTTGCGCCAGGTCATTCGTGCCGCCGCAGATCACCGCGACCTGCGGATGCAGTTCCACGACGTCGGCGCGGAAGCGCACGAGCATCTGCGAAGTGGTCTGTCCGCTGATCGCGCGGCTCGCGTAGCCGTTTTCGGCGAAGAAGTCGGGACGCTTGGCGATCCACCCTTCGGTGATCGAGTTGCCCATCAGAACGACTTTCGGATGCTCCGCCAGCGCGGCGTTCTCCTTTTCGAAACGTCCGAAGTTGGCCCAGTCGGCCGGGGCCTGTGCGGCGGCCGTCGCGGCGGTGAGGGCGGCGGCGAGGGTGATGATAAGATTTTTCAGCATGTCTAACGGTGTTTATCGGTGATTTATTCGTCGGTCAGTTCCTTTTCCACGGCCTGGGCCGCTCCCTCCTCCGTGTCCGGATGGGCGAAGGGGATGCGCCAGGCGATGAGGAATATGGGGATGGTGGCCATGAGGGCCCAGAGGAAGAAGCGGTGGTAGCCGACCTGGTCGCAGAGCCAGCCGCTCGCCATGCCCGGCAGCATCACGCCCAGATTGGCCAGCGACGAACCGAAGGCGTAGTGGGCCATTTTGTGCGGTTCGGGCGCCACCTGCTGCATGATGAAGAGCGTGAGGCCCACGAACCCGAATCCGTAGCTGAAATATTCGAAGACGATGCCGCCGCAGATCAGCAGGGGCGATGCGGGCTGGAACCAGGCCAGCAGGGCGTAGACCACGAACGGGATGTTGAAGATCGTGATGAGCGGAAACAGCGCCCGCCGCAGTTTGAGCCACGCGATGAAGTAGCCGCCCAGGATCGAACCCACGACGAATGCGATCACGCCGAACGTGCCGTAGTAGAGGCCGATCTGCTGTTCGGTCAGGCCGAGACCCTGATTGTCGAGCGGGGCGTTGAGAAACAGCGGAACGATCTTGATGACCAGCCCCTCGGCGAAGCGGTAGAAGACGATGAAGGCGATGTAGATGCCGATGTACCTTTTCCGGAAGAATCCGCGGAAGATGGCGCCCGTCTCGCGCAGCGCCTCGCCGACGCTCCCCGCATGGGCCGTGGCTTCGCCGCCCGAAGGCAGCATCCGCAGGTGGTAGATTCCCAGCAGGAAGAGCAGCGCGCCGCAGAGCGCCATGACGATCATCCACGCCTCGACGATCCCGACCCGCTCCTTGAGCGCTCCGGCCAGATAGACCAGCCCGCCCATGGCGAACACCTTGGCGATGTTGTAGAACGCCCCCTGCCAGCCGATGAACCGCGCCTGCTGGTCCTTCGAGAGTTCGGTGATATACACCCCGTCGGTGGCGATGTCGTGCGTGGCGCCGCTGAAGGCGATGACGCCCATCAGCGCCACGGCGTAGGGAAAGAAGTCGGGCAGGGGCAGCGTCAGCGCCGTCAGCGCCAGCCCCAGCCCCAGCCCGGAGATGAGCTGGGTCGACACGACCCAGAATTTCTTGGTGCGGAACATCTCCATCAGGGGGCTCCAGATCGGTTTGAGCGACCACGGCAGGATGATGAGCGAGGTCCACAGCGCGATGCGCGCATCGTCGATGCCCAGACCGCGGAACATCAGCGTGGAGACCATGTTCACGAGGATGAACGGCAGTCCCATGGCGAAGTAGACGGTCGGAACCCAGGATAGCGGCGAGCGGCGCCGGACGGTTTCGGGTTTCATGCGTTTTTGCGTTTAGTAGTTAGGCACGGACATTACGGACAGAGGCGGGAGCGGTTGAAAACGACCCTGCGGCGGCCCTCCCCCCCCCTCCGGTTTCGGCTTATTTTATACAAAGATACGAAAAAGGCGGAAGGGTGCAAAACCGGATTCCCGGCGGTTCGGCAAAACCCTCCGACCGATAAAAGTGCCGTTACGACACCAAAGATAATTATTTGCGGCTAATTATTCGACATTCCGGTCGGGCATTTCCCACCCCGTGATCGTGGCGATGTAGGGAATGACGGCCATGGCCATCTTGCGGTGTCCCCGGTGGTTGGGGTGGTAGTTGGCGCCCATGTCGCGATCCCAGTCGGTGATGCCGGGAAGCATGGCCGTGAGGTGGAGATGCGCGTCCTGCCGCTCGCGGAGGAAATTCTCCAGATAGCGCAGGATCACTGTGTTGTCGCTCGGGGCTACGCACAGCACGGGAACCTCGCCGTAGGCCGCGCGCAGCTGATCCAGCGCCTGCGCGTAGGAGGCGTTGAAGGCCTGCTCCGAAGGGGTCACACCGGTGCTGAAGTCGTTCGAGCCGAGCTTGATGACGACGATGTCGGGCGTGCAGCCGCGGAAATCCCAGCGCGACGCCGGGTCCATGTCGAAGGTGCGCAGCATGCGTTCGCGCATGGTGCAGTCGGAGACCTCCTTTTCGTCGCCCCAGTTGCGGACGATGCCCTGTCCCGAGTGGGCGATGAGGGTGTATTCGGCGTCGAAATAGCGGGCGATGACGCATCCCCACGCCAGATCGCAGTTCTCGGTCTCGGGCGTAAAGGGCTCCTCGACCGATTTGCCCTCGGTGCCGTAGCCGCAGGTGTGCGAGTCGCCGATGAATTCGATGTGGCGTGTGCGGGGTGCGGGGAGCGGGAGCAGCGCCCCGTCGGTTTCGACGCCGCGGAGCGTCGTGCGGCCCTGCTCGCCCTCGGTGCGTTTCTGCACCAGTATGGTATGCGGGCCGCGTTCGAGCCCCTCGGCCAGCACGACGGTCGTATCGGCCCCGGAAGTGGCGGCGACGCCGGTGTGACGGCCGTCGACGAAAACGTTGTAGTAGTTGCGGCCCGTGTCCGCGGCCCGCATGGCGCAGCGCGTGCCCTCGAATCGGAACGTGAATTGGCTGCCGCTCCAGTCGAACGACAACGCTCCGCCGGGGCCCTTTGCGGCGCGGCCCGTGAAGCGGATTTCGGGCGAGTCGGCGGGGGTGAACACCGGGCCCCTGCCGCGGCCCGAAGCGGCCCCGCAGGCGAAGAGCAGCAGGGCGAAAATCAGTTTTTTCATCGGTTTATTCTTTTTTCAGCGCGGTACGTGTTTCCGAAGCGGTCGCGGGCCATGACCTCGACGCGCCGCGTTCCGGCGGGCAGCGGCGCCGCGTAGTAGTGGTCCGAGGGGGTGACCGTGATCCATTTGTGGTCGAGCTTCGACGCATCGGCGTAGAGCCTCCGTGCCTGAGGATCGACCGCCGTGGTGCGTTCCATCCGCACGGGGCGGCCGCCGTCGGCGTGCATTTCGACCGTCCAGGCGGGGTCGCAGTTCCAGACGTTGGCCACGACGCGTCCGGCGAAGGCTTCGTCGTCCTTGGAATCGTAGATTTTCAGCTGGAAGGAGCGCGGATGCCCGACGGATTTGTAGTACCACGTCACCTCGTCGCCGTCGACCTCGAAGACGGCGTAGCCGGCCGGCGTGCCGTCGGTGCAGATCGCGCCCTGCCACCACGCGCCGCTCAGGGCCGCGACGTTGTGTTCGTAGAGCCCCTCGCGGACGGGGCAGTTCGTCGTCGTGTGCATGTGTCCCGAGACGATGTGCGCGTCATAGGGCTCCAGCAGCCGGTGCAGGGCCCGGTGGTTGCAGAGCGACCGCTCGGCCTGCGGATAGTCGAAGGGTTTTTCGTCCTTTCCGGCGAACGCGGTCGGGATATGGAGCGCCACGACCACCGTCGTTCCCGCGGGAACGAACGACAGGTCCCGTTCGAGCCACGCCAGCTGCCGCTCCTCGAGATAGCCGATGTAGTACCAGTCGCGGCCGATGTAGTAGTTGTCGTTCAGCACCGCGTAGTGTACCTCACCCACGTTGTAGGAGTAGTACGCGGGGCCGTACATTGCTTCGAACGCCGCGGCCGACGTTTCGTGCGAGCGGCCCCAGAGCTTCATGTCGTGGTTGCCCATCGCGTTGCGGAACTCGATTCCCGTCGCCGACATAACCTCGTTGTAGGAGGTGTAGAACGTGTGGTCGCTCGAGGTGATGTCGCCCGCGCAGATGCCGTGCATCGGGCGTCCGGAGCGCTCGGCGGCGGCAGCGGTTTGGCGGATGTCCTCCGCCGCACGCTCCAGCAGGCGGAACTCCTTGCGGGCGAAGAGCTGCGGATCGGCGACGACGACGAAGCCGTGGCGGGTTTCGCCGGATGGTTTGCGCCGGAGACGGAAGTCGTGGGAACTGCCGTCGGACTTCGCCGGAAGGTAATGGCGCACGACCCCCTCCTCCGAGGGCGACGCATAGCCCGCGGGGGTCGAGACGAAGACGAAGCGCGCCCGGTCGTTCGCCGGAAGCACGAAGCGGCCCGCCGAGTCGGTGGCGGCGCAGTTGTCGCCGTCGCTCACCACAACCCCCGCCAGACCTCGGCCCGCGCAGGTCACCGTGCCGATACGCGCCCTGGCCGGCGTGACGTAAGGGCGCAGTGCCTCGACCCAGACGGCGTAGCCCGCCGGTGTGAGGTGGATGCCGTCCACGGTATACTCCGCGGGGAGTTTTCCGTCGCGGAGCATGCGGCTGCGGATGTCGATGAATTTCAGTCCGCGCCGGGCGGCCATCCGCCGCAGCAGGCGGTCGAAAGCCTCGATGCGGGCGTTCTTACCCGTGAAATATGGTTCGTTGCGCGCCTCGTCGAGGGGCAGCGGACTTTGGATAAAGACCTGCGTCGCAGGCGATTCGGCGGCGATGCGGTCCAGCAGACGTTCGTACTGCCGGAGCAGCGCCTCGGGCGCGATGGTCGAGAATATCAGGTCGTTGACGCCCGCCATGAGGAATATCGCCCGCGGCCGTCCCGCCACGATGCTGTCCAGCCGCGCGGCCATGCCGGCAACGCAGTCCCCGCCTATGCCGCGGTTAATCACGTGCGCTTCGGGGAAGTATTCGGCCCAGGCGCCCCGCTCGGTGAGGCTGTTGCCGAGCATCACCGTGTGGTGCGGCCGCACGGGGAGGGACTCCTGCTGACTGCGTTTCGAGAAGTAGTAGTCGCCGCGGTAGTCGAGCGAGTCGGGCTGTGCAGCGAGCGTGACCGCCGCGGCGGTCGACAGAAGGGTCAGAATCAGTCGTTTCATAAGCAGTTAGCGGTATTCTCCGTGAAGATCGACCGGGCGGGCGAAGGGATCGAGACACTCCTCGAGAAGCAACGCCAGTTTCCGGCGCGTGAGGGGCCTATCCGCATCCGCGGGGCGGATCCGCGGGGCTTTGCCGCCCGCCTCGGCGATGAGCTTCGCGGCGCGTGCGGCGGTGAGGGCGGTCGTGTCGGTCCGGACGGGGATTCGAGGGGCGAAGTCGTGCAGTCCGCGGGTGAATTCCCCGACCGGGATCGTCCGCTCGGGGTAGAACCACGAACGGTTCGCCCAGTGGAACGGCTCGCCCGTCATGCGCAGGATGCCCGTCGCGGCGATGCGCTGCAGGGTCGCGAAGTCGGGATCGTCGGGCTTTACGTCGTAGAGCGGCGCGATGTAGGCTTTCTGGGCCAGCAGGGCCTCCTGCACCTCGCGCACGGGAACCTCCCGCGGCGGGCAGCGGCGTTCGGCGGCCAGCGCCGCGAGGGTTCCCGCGGCCTGTCCGGTAAGCATCACGACCGGTTGCAGGCGCGTCGAGCCGTTGACGAGGTTCGAGACGGAAATGGCTTTGTCCGAGACGATGAAGTTCTCGGTCCGGTCGGGAATCAGCGCCCCCAGCGGCACGCTGAACGACGGCACGGGCGGGAAGAGGATCTTCGGCAGATCGGTCCGGCAGTTGCGGTGGTGGTCGACGGGGTAGTCGCCGACGGAGATGCCCGTGCGGTAGAGCGGCCTCGCGTAACGATCGGTCACGTCGTCGAGCGTCATGCGCACCACGCCGTCCATGCGCCGCCCCTCGCGGTGGTAGGGCAGGTAGGCCAGCCCGTCCGGCGTGTCGAATTCGTCGTCAGCGATGCCGAGGCGGCGGTATCCCAGCTCGTGCTGGATGTGGTAGACGAAGCGCAGGGTCTTCTGCCGCGCCGCTTCGAGGGCCGCTGTGCGCTCGGCATGGGGAAGTTCCACCACGTCGAGGTTGATGTCGTTGCCCTCCTTGGGCCAGTTGATCATGTATTTGCCTCCCGGCATACGGCCGTATTCGAGCATCCGGTCGGCACTGCGCACCCCTTCCGACGAGAGGTCGTAACACCCGGCGAACTCCGCGGGGTCGTAGCCCGCAGGCCGCTCGATGGTTCGGTCCGCGCCGGGCCCGTAGTCCTTGAGGATGGCCACCACCGTGAGGTCCTGCACCGCGTCGTTGGCCTCGGCCGGAGCCAGCTCTTCGCCCGTGTCGGCGCGGGCGTCCATGCCAAGACGGTATGAGGTGCCGCTCAACGGCAGCGCGTCGCCCAGATCGGTGGCGTCGACGGTGATGCGGGCCCGCACCAGCATGCGGCCCCCGCGCGCGTCGGTGAACTCGGCGCCCGTGACCCGCTTTCCGCGGCGCAGGATGCCCGTCAGGCGGTAGCCGTGCACCACCTCGAGCGTCGGCTCGGCCGCGGCCATCGTGTGAAAGATGCTGTCGGCCACGTGCGGTTCGAACAGGGTGGTGCTCACCCAGCCCGTCCACAGCGCGCCGATACCGCCGTAACGCTTCCGCAGGTGGTCGCGGAACTCGTTCCACAGACCCGACGGCAGGTCGAAATTGCCGTCCGTGGCGCATACGCCCTGGGCCGTGAGCATGCCTCCCAGCATGGGAGTCTCCTCGACGACGAGCGTCTGCACGCCCTGCCGCGCCGCGGCGATGGCGGCCGTCGTGCCGGAGGTCGTGCCGCCGATGACGAGCACGTCGGCCCGGCGGCGGATGGTGTTTTCACAGGTGCAGCCCGCGGCGAACGTCAGACACAGCAGGGCCGGAATCAGGATTTTTTTCATCGGATCGGTGTTTTTTCAGGTGCGGCGAACCTAACGGCGCATCCGCCGCCCGAAGCCATGCTCACGGTCAGCGTATCGGCGGCCGTTACGGGACGCTCTTCGTAGTCAACGGCATAGGGATTGGTTTTCCAGTCGGCGCCCTCGCCGTCGGCGTAAATCTGCGCCGTGTAGGTCACCCCGGGCACGAGGAACGTGAGGGGCACGCCGACCGTGCGGGGCTCCTCGTCGGTGACGGCGCCGAGGTACCAGTCCTCCGAGCTGCGGTTCTGCCGCACGAATACGGCATAGTCGCCGATCGCGGCCTGGGGCACGAGCGTCCGCTCCCAGTCGGTGGGCACGTCGCGGATGAAGTCGAAGGCCTTGTGTCCGCGGTAGTTTTCGGGCAGGTCCGAGGCCATCTGGAGCGGGCTGTAAATCACCACGTAGTGCGCCAGCTCGCGCGCGATGGTCGACTGCACCCGCGCGAAGGGCGAGACGGGGTTGTCGAAACGGAACGTCCCGAACGTGTAGTCCATCGGCCCGGCCAGTCCGCGCAGGAACGGCACCACGGTGGTGTGCTCGGGCGGATTTCCGCCGTCGGGCGACCAGGCGTTGTACTCCTGACCGCGGACGCCCTCCTGCGTCATCAGGTTGGGCCACGTGCGTTCTATCCCCGTGGGCATGACCGGCTCGTGGTTGTCGATCATCATGCCGCAGCGGGCTGCCGTCTCGATCACGCGGCGGTAGTGCCGCACGCCGTACTGGCTGTCGTGCAGCTCCTTTCCGTCCATCAGCACATTGACGTAGCCCGTTTTGACGTAATCGACGCCGTACTTTTTATAGAACGCGAAAGCCTCCTCCAGCTGGGCCTCGTAATTCTTTGTATCGGCCCCCGTTTCGTGGTGGCCGATCAGTTCCACGCCCTTTTGGGCGGCGTAGCCGGCAACGGCTTCGATGTCGAAGTCCGGATAGGGCTCCGTGAAGCGGATCCGGTCCGTGTTTTTGGTCCACTCGCCGTCCCAGCCGACGTTCCACCCCTCGACCAGCACGCCCTCGATGCCGTGTTCCGCGGCGAAGTCGATGTAACGTTTCGCGTTTTCGGTCGTGGCGCCGTGGCGGGGTCCCTGCGCCCAGGTCTCCTGAAAGAGATGCATCGACCACCAGATGCCGACATATTTGGCGGGGCGGATCCACGAGGTGTCCTCGATGCGGCACGGCTCGTTGAGGTTGAGCATGAGCCGCGAAGTTACCAGACCGCCCGGCGTGTCGGCGACGATCATCGTGCGCCACGGCGTGCGGAAAGGCGTCCGTGCGTAGACCTTCACCCCCGTGGACCACGGGGTGAGGTGGCAGCGCAGGGTGGTTCCGTCGGGGTAGAGGCTCATTTTGGCGTAGTCCGTCAGATCGGCCTCGTGCAGGGCGAGATACCCTCCACCGGCGCATTCCAGCGTGAGCGGCGTGTTGACCGTGTCCATCCGCGAGATGGGGGTGTGGCGGGCGAGGCTCTCGTAGTAGGGTTCGCGCGCGGGCATCCACCAGGCGTTGTGGTCGGACGGAAAGCGGTATTCGGTCAGCTCGTCCGTGATCGCGAACTCGCCCAGATGGGGCTGTTCGGGAAATTCGAAGCGGAAGCCATAGCCGTCGTCGAACAGGCGGAACACCACGTCGAAGCGGCGGCGGGGTGCGTCGCTTTCGCGCACGCTGACCCTCAGTTCGTTGTAATGGCTGCGCACGGTGCGCTGTTCGCCCCAGACGGTCTCCCACGTCTCGTCACGGCTGTCGCGCGACGTGCCCGTGATTTCGAGCCCTTCGCGCAGCGCCGGGGCATCGAGCAGTTCGAATCCCAGCGTCGAGAAATCCAAAAGGGGCGCGCCGCGGCGCGTCACGGAGTAGCCGATGCGGCCGCCGCGTTCGGCCACCTCGAGACAAAGCGTGCCGTCGGGCGAGCAGACGCGGCCTGAGCTGCCGCAGGCGGTGCAGAGGAGTGCGGCGAGCGCCGCGAAGAGGATCGAAAGAGGTTTTTTCATCGTGCTGTCATGGTTTTTTCGGTGTCGAATAGCCCGTGCCGCTCTCCCAGACCGAGAGCCGGCCGAATCGGTCGCGGACTTCGACGCGGATATGCGCATCGGGCGACGCGGGCAGGGCGTGGAAGAGGTGTTCGGTGCGGTCCGCGCCGATGTTTTTGTGCTTGAAATGCTCGCTGTAACGCGCCACGTAGTCGTAGATCGACGCGTCGTACCCCGTGTAACGGGTCATCGGTCCGCGCGGCTCGCCGTTCTCGTACCAGACGACCTGCCAGGCGGGGTCCCAGTTCCAGACGTTGACCGTCACGGCGTCGGGGCGGCGGCGGTCCTCGCCGACGCCGTAGGCCGTGAACTGCCGGCTGCGGGGGTGGTCCGCGGCCTTGTAGTACCACGTGAGGCCGTCGCCGTCGAACTCGTAGACCCCGTACCCGGCCGGAATGCCGTCCATGCTCCACGGGGTCTGCCAGAAAAGGGTGCTCAGCGGAGCGTGGACGTGCTCGAAGAGGTGCGGCTCGGGGGTGTAGTTTTCGTTGTAATGTTCGTGCGCGGAGAGGATATGGGCGTTGTAGGGTTCGAGCATCCGGTAGAGCGCCCGGCGGTTGTTGAGCACCTTGTGCGACTCCTCGCGGCTCCATTCACCGCTCCGCGCCGCGCGCGACCAGGTCGGGATGTGCAGGCAGACGACCACCGTGCGGCCCGCCGGGACGGTGGCGAGGTCCTGCTCCAGCCAGCGGAGCTGCCGCTCGTCGAGATACCCCACATAGAGGTAGCTGCGGCCGATGTAGAAGCAGTCGTCGAGCACCACGTAGTGCACGCGGCCGCGGTCGAAAGCGTAGTAGGTCGGGCCGAAGTGCTCCTTGAACGAGCGTTTCGCCCGGTCGCTCGTCCGCACGCCGAGGTCCATGTCGTGGTTGCCCGCGACGTAGAAGAACGCGACCCCGCTCGCGGCGAGGGCCTCGCTAACCGGTTCGAAAAGCGGGGGCCTGCGGTCGATGTCGCCGATGATGTCGCCGCAGACCACCCCCAGCGTCGGCACTCCGTCGGCGGCCGTCAGCCGCATGTCGTCCGCGGCCCGGCGCACGCTGTCCAGCTCGCACTCGAAGTAGACCTGCGGATCGGCGACCGCCAGCAGGCGGTGGCGCGTCATGTCCTGCGCCGCGGGCTCCAGCGCGAAATCGTAGCGCCGTCTGCCGGGAGCGATGCGCCGGTAGATGCAGGGCGTGCCGTCGCGCAGGGGGATTTCGTACCCGTCGGGCAGCGTCAGGTAGACGAACTCCGCCTCCGTGTCCGACGGCAGGCGGTAGCGCCCTTTGGCGTCGGTGCGCACGATCGTGCGGCCGTCCGTGACGCAAACTCCCGTCACGCCCCTGCCGGAAGCCGTCACGCGGCCGCACAGATCGATCGTGCGCGTGGCCGCCCGCCCCGTGACGGAAAGAGACGAGGCGGCGAGCAGCGCCGCAAAGAGGATGAACGCGCTGGTTTTCATTTCACGGGTTCGAGAACGGCGGCCCAACCGCCTCCGGGGGCCATCCGCAGGGCGATCGCGTCGTCGCGCGTGACTTCACGGGTTTCGGTGCGGTAATCCCGCGCGATGCGGTCGGCATTCACCCCGTCGGCGAAGACCTTCATGCGGTAGCGGCCACCGTCGAGGAACTTCAGCGGGGCCTCCAGCGTGCGGGCCGTCCAGTCGGTGATGGCTCCGATGTACCACTTCTCACCGCTGCGGCGCGCCACGGCGGCGTACTCGCCCACCGAGGCGGCGAGCCCCACCGTTTCGTCCCACACGGTCGGCACGGCGGCGATGAAGGCCGTGAACTCCGCTTCGCGCAGGTAGTGCGACGGCGAGTCGCAGAGCATCTGAAGCGGACTTTCGAAGACGACGTACAGCGCCGCCTGATGGGCGCGCGTGCCCTGGCTCATCGGGTTGTCCCAGCTGATGGCGAAATCGGCCCGGGTGGCGTTGCGCGTGGCGCCGGGCGTGTAGTCCATCGGTCCGGCGACCATGCGCGTGAAGGGCAGCGTGCAGTCGTGGACGGGCGAAATGTCGGTCGAGCATTTGTCGTGCTCCATGCCGTAAACTCCTTCGAACGAGAGGACGTTGGGGTATTTGCGCTGGAGCCCCGCGGGTTTGAACGACCCGTGGAAATCCACGATCAGACCGCGGTCGAACGCCGCGCGGGCGATCTCATCGTAAAATCGGACCATCTCCTGATCGGACCGCTGCATGAAGTCGATCTTGATGCCCTTCACGCCCCAGTCGCGGTAGGTGTCCAGGATGCCTTCCAGGTCCTTCTTCATGGGGTTCCAGAGCGTCCAGAGCACCACGCCGACGCCCTTTTCGCGGCCGTGGCGGATCAGCTCCCCGAGGTCGATCTCCCGGCGCGGCTCCTTGATATTGAGCGTGCTCACGGACCACCCTTCGTCCAGCAGGATGTAGTCGATGCCGTATTTGGCCGCGAAATCGATGTAATACTTGTAGGTCGCGGTGTTGACCCCCGAGCGGAAATCGACCCCGTAGATATTGAGCGAATGCCACCACTCCCACGAAATCTTGCCCGGCCGCACCCACGAGGCGTCGCCTTCGACGGGTTTCGACGCGAGCTGGTAGGCGAGGTTGTTCTCCAGCAGCGCGCGGTCGTCGGGGTCGATGGTCACCACGCGCCACGGAAACGTGCGCGTGCCTCGGGTCCGGGCGATGTAGGGCGCTTTTTTCACCAGCTCCTCGTTGCGGTCCGAACCCTCCCTGAGCCGGGCTTCGAGCACCACGGGCGGGAACTGCGCGCGGAGGCTGTGTCCCTCGCCGCCGAACAGGAACAGGCAGGGATAGTCCTCCTGATCGGTTTCCGTCACGACCATGCGCGTGCCGCGCGGCGAGGAGAACCACACGGGCAGGTAGGCGTACCGCTTCGCGTCGAGCTCCGAGAGGTGCTTGCGGTCGAAGAACGCTTCGCAGTGGGAGATGAAATCGGGGTTCTCCTCGCGGGGCCAGAGGGTCTCGAAATCGGCGGCGAAATTCAGCTCGGCGGTCTCCGACTCGATGTCGACGGTCCCCTTTCGCGCCGTTTCAAAACGGTAGACCGCGCCGTTGTCGTAGACCCGGAAGCGGACGGCCCAGCCGCCGCGGAACGTAAGCAGAAGCTCTTCGCAGCGATCGTGCAGCGTGCGGAACTTGGTCGGAACGGGCGCCGTGCTGCGCTCGTCGATGCGCCGCCGTTCGGCCCGCCGCACGACGGGCGCCGCGCCGAACGGCTCGGCCCCGGCGATCTTCATGCCGATGCGGCTTGCGTCGAGCAGCCGTTCGCCCTCGCGCGTGACGCTCCAGCGCAGTTCGGGCGCGGTCGATACCGTCACCGTGATTTTTCCGTCGGGAGATATCGCCGTGTACTCTTCGGCCCGGAGCCCCGAAGCCCCGGCCAGCACGGCTGCGGCGATAAGAAGGAGTTTTTTCATGGTGCAACTGTTTTACTTATTCGGTTGCCGCCTCCGCTTCGTAACGGTCGATGCCCCGCTTGATGGCGGCCCACATATCGTTGTTGATGACATGAACGATGTCGAAGACCATCAGCCCGGCCGTGCGTTTGAGGCAGTAATAGCAGGCTTCCTCGATGTCGAATGTCTTCTGCGAGCAATCCACCGTCGCGTAATAGGTACAGGCGTTGAGCAGGAAGCGCTCGGCACGGTTGATACCGTATTCGATCGACTCGCCGTCGTCGGGTCCGTACACGCGGGGCAGGTAGGTCCCCAGCAGGAACGTGTCGAGCTGATCGGCGAAACCGGTCTGGTGGTAATTGATCGAACACCAAGAGTTGAACGACCACGCATCCTGATCCGTTAGCGGACGGAACGCCTTGCTGGCCCAGTTCTGTCCGTTGGCATAGAGTGCGCCCCACCACGAAGCGGCCCAATATTCCAATTTTACGTCCGGTTTGATTGCCTTGATCTCCTTGCGAACGCGGGCTACGAAGTCGTGGATTATCATCGAGCGGAACTCCCACCACTCTTTGTAGTATTTGCCGGGGACTCTTTCGCCGGAAGCGTTGTAGGTGAAGACATCGCCCGGCCACGTCTCGACGAGTCCGCCAATGTACTTTTCGAACGCCTCTTTGGATGCTTCCGAGAAATCGCTCTGATAGTCCGGAAAACGGCAGTAGTCGAGCGCGTAGGCATCGAAATCGTAGTTGGTGACTATTTCACGAATGAAACGCAGGGCGAACTCCTGAACTTCGGGCAGGACGGGATTGAGGAACGCTGCGACCTTCGTGGGGTCATCCTTGATGTCGACCATGCCCTCGGGCTTGTATTGCATGCAGGTTTTCCCCTTCCATGTCGTGCCCCGGTAGGCGGGTCCCTGTCTGGTGCTGGGCATGCCCATGGGGAATACGGTGGTCGAGACGGTCACTTTCAGGTTCCGTTTATGTGCCTCGTCGAGGAAAAACTGGAGGTAGTCCCAACCTCTGTCGGCAACGTTAACTGAACCGATAGTCGTCGCTTGGGTCATGAACTCGCTTTTGTAGAGTACGTCCCCCTCGACGGGCTTCACATCCACGACGATCTTGTTGAATCCCGCTTCCTGTGTTTTGTCGAGCATGGCGATGATACCGGCCTGTGTCGAGAATCGCTGGAAGTTGGCCTCGGCATCGAACCAGAGCATTTTTTCCTTTCCCTCTGAGGGTTTCGGTTTCGGATCGGGGTTCGGCCCGGGTTGCGGCTTGTCGAGTTCCGGAGGGGTTTTATGCGATTCCGTGCAGGCGGACGGAATCGCCGCCATCAGCAGGACACAAAGTATCAGGATGGATTTTTTCATCTTGTCATTTTTGAGTTTTCTGTTCTTTTTCAGCCCGGTCGATACCACGTTTGATGTCATCCCATAGATCGTTTTCGATGACCTGAATGATGTCGAAGACCATCACTCCGTCCGTGCGCGAAAGACACAGGTATACGGCGTCTTCGAACTGATCGACATGGTTCTGGGCGTAGAGCGAACCGTAGACCGCACAGTCGCCGTCGACATCCTTCAGCGAGCGGGCGAGACCGTATTCGATCGATTCGGGGTCATCCATGCCCCATACCTTTTCGAGGTAGGTTCCCGTGATGAAGACATCGAGCAGATCGGCGAATCCGGTGCGGTTGTAGGTCGGCGTGGCCCAATCGTCGAGATAGGCTTCGTGGAAGCGCGAACGCGGGCTGGCCCAGTTCTGGCCCTGTGTGTAGATGGCGTGCAGCCACGAGGCGGCCCAATACTCCAGTTTCACGCCGGGCTGGGTCCGTTCGATAAGCGTGCGCACTTCGGCGATGAAGTCGCGGATGACGCCCGAGCGGAACTCCCACCACTGTTTATAGTAGGGGCCAGCCACGCGGGCTCCGTTGGCGTCGTAGGTGAATATATCCTCCGGGAAACGGTCGATGCCGTGTCCGAGGTAGGTTTCGAACGCTTCGCGCGAAGCGGGCGAGAAATCGCTCTCAGCATCGGGGAAGCGGCAATAGTCGAGGGCATAGCCGTCGAACTTGTATTTTGTGAGCAGTTCGTGTGCGAAACGCAGCACGTACTCCTGATTTTCGGGCAGTACGGGATTGAGGAACGCCGCGACTTTCGTCGGGTCGTCCTTGATGTCTTTCCTCCCTTCGGGCGTGTATTCGACACAGGTTCGGCCCGCCAGTTCCGGGTCGGAGTAGGCCGCTCCCTGGCGGAACGTGGTGAATCCCGCAGGGAAAATCATCGTCGAGACGGTCACTTTTAGTTCCCTTTTACGCGCTTCGTCGAGGAAGCATTGCAGGTAGTCCCAATCGCGGCGGACGGTGTCCGGACCAACGACGGTGAGCGGTTCCAGCATATCGCTTTCGTAGAGCACGGTGCCCGAAATGGGGCGCACGTCCACGACGATGTGGTTGAATCCGCACTCGACGGTGCGGTCCAAATAGTAGCGGATCGAATCCTGCGAAGCGAAGCGCTTGAAATTGGCCTCTGCGTCGAACCAGAGCATTTTGGGTTTTCCACCGTCGGCGGCGCGAAGCGTCCGGGCGGAGTTTCCGCCACAGGATATCGATGTCGCTGCAACGAAGAGGATGACTGTAAAAAAGGTGCTTATTTTCATGGGTCGTGTTAAAAGAACCACATTCCTCCGGCCCGAGAACGGGCCCGGACCGGGAAGAATGCGGATTGATACGGTTTCGTCAAGACCTGTCGTGACAGGTGTAAGGTTTGTTAATCGTAAGTGATCTCCAGTTTCCAGCTCTTGACTGCGTGCCCGGGAACCAGTACGTATACGTAACCGCAGTTTTCCTTTTCGTTATACACGAATGTTCCGACGGGGCAGTAGGGGTTGGCGTCCGAGATCGCGTAATTGAGCGTCGCCTCGGCGGGGTTGAGCAGGAATTCGCCGTTCGAGTCCACGATCGAGACGTAGGTGCAGGGCCAGCCGGTGGTGAAGACGGCGGCATAAGCCTTTTCGTTGAACATGAAAGCGCGGATCGAACCTTTGGTGTAGTTACCCCAGTTGTTCGGACCGTTGGGCGCTGCTCCCGGAATCTGCTTCAGATTGAGCGAGGATGTGCCGTCCCAGCCTTCCCAGGTCAATACGTTGTGACCGCCGGCCACGGCATCCCACATGAACCAGGTGCCCGAAACCTCTCCCGAGCAGGCCGAAACCATCTGGCTCCACGAGCCGTCGTTCGAGGGCTGTCCGGTAAGCAGGTTGTAGTAGTCGCCACGCACGCCGTCGGCGAAACCCCAGCAGAAACTCGGGCCAGTGGCTACGCGTGCGCCCAATGCCGTAATGAGCGCTTTGCCTTCGACGAGGTTGCCGCCCACGGAGAGGAACGCTGCGATGGCGCTGTCCGACGGACCGAGGATCGTTTCGGCGGGCTGGTCGCATCCGTTCTTCCAGCAGGCGTACGTAACAGGAGCCGATCCACTCGTGCCGTCAGCGGTCAGTGAAGCGATCAGATGTCCTGCCTCGTCGTTAGCCAGCGAGGTGACCTGCAATCCGTCGTAACCGGTCATGTTCAGATTGCCTGCGGCAGCGAGCGTCTTGCCGTCGAATACCTTGGTGCCGATGACGATCTTGTCGCCGCTGACGCCGATTTGCAGGTATTTCGTGTGATCGGTGATGTCCATCTGAGTGGCCGTTTTCTCTGCCAGAGCACCGATCTTGGTATAGGAAACGACAACTTTTTCAACGGGCTTTGTTGTATAAATGCGGGTGGTCTTGCCGTCGGCTCCCGTCACCGTGAATGAAATCGGCTGCGTATAGTCGGCCGCCACGGAGGGATCGGGCGTGATGGTTGCGCCTTCGGAGAGTTTCACCGTGGCGGTGGCCGTCTTCATGGCTTCCAGCTGCGGCGTGGTATAGGCAAGGTCGATCGATTTGTCGTAGTCGTAGACATCGCCTGAAAGCGTTTCCCCTTCGGGGAGATTCAGAACGAAAGATTCGATACGGCATTTTTCGCCGCGGTCGATCTGCGGGCCGGGTTTGCTGATTTCCGGATCGTCGTCCGTACAGGCTGCAAACGACAGCGCGAGACCTGCCAGGGT
This sequence comes from Alistipes sp. UBA1686, assembly GCF_002320215.1. NCBI lineage: Bacteria > Pseudomonadati > Bacteroidota > Bacteroidia > Bacteroidales > Rikenellaceae > Alistipes > Alistipes sp. UBA1686. The sequence goes on along the minus strand of NZ_DCKA01000011.1, from coordinate 94,489 downwards.
GGCGTAAGCGAATAAATTGAACTTTTTCATATTGGTCGAGTTAATTTTAGATTTATTCATTCGTTGTAATTCGTTATCTGCGCGTGTAGAAAGCCCACAGCGTATAGGTTCGCGATCCATTGTCGCCTGCCCGAACCTTGATCTCCATCGGATCGGAGAGGTCTTTCAATCCCGACAGTGACGGATAGATATAGGTGTCATAAGCCACGTTTGCGCGTACCATCAGCTTTTTCACGTCGTATTTTTCACGAAGTTGTTTGGGAATGGGGAAGAAAATCTCGCCCGTCGTTTCGTCGATGATTCCTGCGATACCGGCTCCGCCTTCGGCGGGCTGGATTTCGATGGAATTAATCGTACTGTCCGTGTGGATGAATTCGTCTTCCGCTTCGGCGCATGATGTCGCAAGCGATGCGAATGCCGCTACGGCCAGTACTGCAAGATATTTACGGAGTTTCATAGTCGTTCTGTTTTTGCGGTTAATCATTAGATCCATCCGTCGTTGTTCGTACAGAGCGAATTGTTCGAACGCTCCGAAAGCGGAATGGCGAATCGGTAATAACGGTCGTAGAAGATGCGCTTGTGTCCGCCGTCGGCATCGACCTGCTCGTAGGTAAATGAACCGTCGGACTGTTTGGAGATCTTAACGCCGTGCACGTTCTGCCCGTCGATGACTTTTTCGGCCAGCCGCCAGCGGCGCAGGTCCCAGTAGCGGAAACCTTCGCCGGCCAACTCCACCTTGCGTTCGTGACGCACGTATTCCAGGAAGGTCTCCTTGTCGGCGGTGGCACGCGCGGGCAGTCCGACGCGGGCGCGGACATCGTTGAGCGCCTGCAGCGCTTCGGCGCTGTTCTTGTTCCAGTTCTCCATGGCAAGTGCCTCAGCCTTGTTCAGGAGGACCTCGGCATAGCGCAGTACGATCCAGTCCTGTCCCGAGCCGCTCGTGACCCACGTCTTGTCTCCGTCTATGAGGTATTTGCGCAGGTAATAACCCGTTACGGTCGTTCCGGCGGCTCCGGCGTTTTCATAGGCCTTGTATCCGTCCTTGCCGCCAACGAAGCTTTCGATCTTCCGCCCCATCCAATCGGCTCCGTTATAGAGAATCGTGGCGTAGAAGCGCGGTTCACGGTTCGCATAGGGATCCTTACCGTGTTTCTCCCAGGAGAAATTGCCGCCGTCGCCTGCCATTTCATAGCTGTCGACCAATTCGCTGGTGGGAACGAATCCCGAATAAACCTGCTTGCCTAACTCCTTTGTATCGCCCGAGGGCCGCACGTAGGCGTCGTAGGCATGGTCGATCACGCTGGATTTGAATTCTACGGCAAAGAGTACTTCGGGACTGTTGATGCCGAGTTCGAAGATTTTGGCATAGCCGTTCTCCGACAGGTCCAGATTACCCTCTGCCGTGGCGCAATCGCGTGCGGCCTGTGCGGCGACATCCCATTTTTCAGCGTAGAGCGCTACGCGGCTCAACAGACCGTATGCGGCTTTTTGAGTGGCGCGGCCCGAGTTGTCGCTGTCCCATTTCAAGGGCAGGTCGGGAGCCAGTTCCTTCAGTTCGTTAATGATGAAGCCCCAGCACTCTTCCTCCGTCGAACGGGCTTTGTCGTTCTGCTCAGGGCCGTCGACTTCGGTGCGAAGAATCACCCCGCCGTAAACCCGGCACAGCATGAAATAGGCGTAGGCACGGCAGAAACGCACTTCGGCGATACGAATCTTGAGCCAGTCCTCACCGAATTTGCTGCCGAATTCGGCCGCGTCGCGCAGGAATTCGTTTTCGTGGCGGATGCGGTCATAATGACTCGACCAGCACTCGAACGCACCGGCGGAGTTGCTGTTGAAAGCCGTTTCCTGGAGGAGCGTGGCGTTGAAGTTGTGGTTGTACTGATTCCAGGAGGTGCTTTTCAGGATGTCGGAATAGGCATCCGATAATCGGGGCGACGCATAGGCATCGCCGCCGCGCATCTCGGTGTTTGCCCCGAAGATGGAGTAGAGTCCGATGACGTATTTATCAGCCGTAGTGGTGGTGGACCAGACGGTCGCCGGCGAAAACCGGTCCGCCGGATTCAGGTCCAGCACGTCGGAACAGGAGGTGCCCAATACGACGGCCGCCAGACCGAGTATGAATATGATCTTTTTCATAGGTTCAGTTGCTTTAGCGGTTAGAAGGATAAATTGACTCCGATACTGTAGGTCCGCTGTTGCGGGTAGTAACCGTTGTTGACCGACGGCATTTCGGGGTCCACGTATTTGAATGCACTGAAAGTCAGCAGATTGGTTCCTGCCACGTAGATATTTACCCGGCCGATACCGGTATTTTTCAGAATGTGTTCGGGGAGCGAGTAGCCGATCTGGAGGTTCTTCAGACGAAGATATGCCCCGTTTTTCACCCACCAGGACGAAGGCCATGCGTTGTTGCCGTTGGCTACGGTGCTCAGACGCGGATAGTCGGCATTGCGGTTGTCTTCACGCCAGGCGCTCTCCACGAGATAATAGGGTGCGTTGCCGTTGCCGTAGAAAGGACGGGTGTACATCGTGTTGTCGAAAACGCCCGAATAGTATGCCGCGCTGAGCTGATAATCGCAGATGGCTACACCCTGCCAGAGGGCTGTAAGATAGAGGTTTTTCCATGCCACCTCCATATTGAGCGAGAAGTTCATCTCGGGGGTATAGCCGCGGCCGATTTTGATGAAGTCCTGCGACTGCTCGATCTTGCCGTCGCCGTTGACGTCGGCATACATCAGGTCACCCAGACGCTTCTCTCCCGAAGGAGCCGTCGGCGAATTGGCGATCTGCTCTTCGGTCTGATAGAGTCCGATCGCCTTGTACCCGTAGAGCGTACCCATCGGTTTGCCCAGGATGGCACGGTACATCGGATGGTTGTCGGAAATTTGTTTGGCGAGAACCCGGTTGCGGGCCCACGAGAGACTACCCGTCAGCGAATACCGCCAACCGCTGGCAAAGTGATTGTTGTGTTTTAGCACCAGCTCGAAGCCGCGGTTATCTACCTTGCCGGAGTTTTTGTATGACGGTACGTTGCCTCCCAGGGAGGGTGCGTAGGAACCGCCGACCTGTTCGAGGATATTGTCGGTAACCTTGTAGAACCAATCGAATTCGATGCCCAGTTTTCCGCCCCAAGCGTTCAGGTCCAGGCCCACGTTGAAACTGCGCGAACGCGACCAGGTAAGGTCCTTGTAGACATAGTTGCTGGTGTAATAGGCCGTCTGACCCTTGCCGCCTATGATATAGCTGTAGGAGGGTGCGGTCGATCTGTAGGATTGCACATAGAGATAAGGGCTCGTATCGTCCATACCCAGTTCGCCGTAAGAGGCGCGCAGCTTGAAGAAGTCGATTTTCGGGAGTGCCTGCTTGAAGAACTTCTCTTCGGACATGACCCAGCCGACGGCTGCGGACGGGAAGAATCCCCAGCGGTTTTCGGGGGCGAACTTGTAGGAACCGTCCACGCGGAATGTAAATTCGACCAGATATTTCTTGTCAAATGCGTAGTTGAAACGGCCGGCGTAGCTGGCGATACTCGTTTCGCTGAACGAACCGGTTACGGGGGTTGTGATGCCTTCCCACGTGGTGCCGATCGAAAGATCGACCGGATAGGGGGCGAAATACCCCGCCTTATAGCCGGTCATTGTGTCCGAGTAGGTTTTTTTCTGCTCGTAGAAGAACAGGCCGCCTACGCTGTGACGCCCGAATTCGCGGTTGTAGGTCAGCGTCGGGCGAACGGTGAATCCGTCTCCGAACGACGACGATTTGTTGAAGCTGCTGTTGACATTGACTCCCGATGCATTCACGACTGTGGAATTCATCGTCGTGGGCGAGAATGACATCAGCTGGTACGATTGCAGCATATTGCGGTTGCCCGTATTCGAATAGTCGTATGCAACGTGTACGGCGGCCTTGAGTCCTTCAAGCGCCTTGATGCTGCCGAAATCGTATTCCAATTTGGCGTTTCCCTCGAACTGCCAGCGCTTCGTATCCTGAAAACCGCTCTTGTTGACCGCGGCAATGGGCTGCTGCGTGTATACGCCGCTCATATAACCTTGCGGCAGGTCATTATAGGTCGGAGCGATGATCGGCAACGAGAAGAGCGCCTGCGAGATGGGGTTGAACTCACCCTGCGTGCCAAGAGAGTATCCGGGTGCGTGGGTGTCTTCGCGGAATGCGGCGATATTGACGTTCAGATTGAAATTCTTGGCGATCTTCGTGTCGATGTTGGCGCGCACGTTGAAACGCTGGTAAGAGGTATTGGGCAGGATACCGTCCTGATTCATCATACCGATGCTCGTATAGTATTTTACGCGGTCGGTACCTCCCGTAGCGGAGATGTTGTGCTGGTGTGTGAAACCGTAGTTCTTGAAGAGCAGATCCATCCAGTCCGTTTCACCGTATATCCCTTTTTCCTTCATACCGGCGATCACCTCATCCGTCCACAGCGGATTCAATCCGTCCATCTCGCGAGCCTTGTTGTGCCAGCCGATGTAGTCCTGGGCGTTAAGCATCTCGGGCATGGCGACATTGGTGGTGAAAGTCGCCGAGCCGTCGTATGAAATGGTAGCAGCGCCCTTCGAGCCGGTTTTGGTGGTGATCAGAATAACGCCGTTGGCTCCGCGTACGCCGTAGATGGCCGAGGTGGCGGCATCCTTGAGGATGGAGATCGATTCGATGTCGTTGGGGTTGACCGTATTAATCATACGCTCCACCCCGTCGACGATGCAAAGCGGGCTGGAATTGTTGAACGAGGAGACTCCACGGACGAAGATCGTGGTGCCGTCGCTGCCGGGCTGTCCCGAACGCTGAATACTCGTCACTCCCGGCAATTTGCCGGTCATCATGTTCGATACGTTGGTCATCGGGGCCTTCAGCAACTCCTTGCTGGAGACCTGGGACACGGAGCCTACGAGAAACTGTCGTTTCTGTGTGCCGTATCCCACTACGACCACTTCATCCACCAGCGTGGCGTCCTCTTCCAGTTGGACGTTCAGGGTTTTGCGGCCGCGGACGGCCACTTCTGCAGTTTTGTAACCGAGGAAACTGAAGACCAGCACATCGTCGGAGGACAAGACCTCGATAGCATACTGTCCCTGTGCATCGGTGGTAGTTCCCCGGGTGTTGTCACCTTTTACGATGACCGTAGCACCCGAAATTTCCCCCCCCCTTGCGTCGGTCACTCTTCCGGAGACTGAAAGTCCTTGCGCCTCAGCCACATTGGTGCCTGTGATCGCCATGGAGACCACGGCTAATACGCTGCTCAATAGGCAGCGAATGCCTGAAGGTTTCATTTTGTAAACGTTTCTCATAAAATTAGGGTTGCAATAGGTTTAGATTTTTGTGACGGGAGACGTGCTCCGCTCGAAATGGTTGATTAAGGCATTTTTCGCATAGTTTTATGTTTGGGTTATTGGCACTCGTCGAGTATTTTCCAGCACTGGTACAGACCGCGAGGTACATGGAAACAGCCTTTCCATTTGCCGCCCTTGAGCGGGAGCAGCACCTCGCCGCGGCGGTTCAGATAGCCGAACCATTCCGGGTATTCGGGGTCCTTGAAATGCGACCAGGTGTAGTCGTGCAGCCGGAGGAACCAGTCGAGACACGCCTGCGAACCGGTGAGGCGGTATCCCTTGATCATCGCGATCATCGCTTCGATATGCACCCACCACAGTTTCTGGTCCCATTCGAGCTGCTGCTGCGGGTGTCCGAGCCGGTCCATGAAATAGAACAGGCCGCCGTACTCCTTGTCCCAGCCATATTCAGCCGTGTCGAGCGCGATCTTTACGGCCTTGTCGATCAGCGCCCGGTCGTTGAGCCGCACGCCGAGGTTCATGATGAACCACATAGCTTCGAGCGTGTGGCCGGGATTGATCTGCCGGCCTTCGAACGAGTCGGAGAGCTCGCCGTCCGCTGCGACGTTCTCGACGATCAGCCCCAGCTCCCCGCGGTAGAAGACCTCCATGACCTGGTGGATGCAATCCCGGATCGTCGCGTCGAGCAGCGCGGGGTCGATCATCTGCTCCGCTTCGAGCGCCATGTTGCAGAGGATCATCGGCAGGGCGAAATCCTTCAGGTCGCGCGTGCCCGGGACGGTCTTGCACCACGGTCCCTTGGGGTTGTCGCGTTTTTCGAGAATCCGCGCGAAGGTGCGCTTGGCGATTTCGGCATATTGGTCGCTGCCCGTGGCGAGAGCCGCCTGCGCGAAGGCCATCGTGGCGAACGTGTAGGAAAAGATGTTGTAGGGAGCCACGAGCGGCCGGCCTTCGCGCGTGAGCGAGAAGTACCAGTTGTAATTGCCGTCGTGGCCGTGTTTACGGAGGAACTCCGCCCCCTGTACGGCGCATTCGAGCCATTCGGGACGCTTCTCGACCTGGTTGTAGAGCATCGAAAACAGCCACACCTGCCGTCCCTGCAGCCAGACGAATTTGTCGGTGTCGTAGACGTCGCCCCCGCGGTCGAGGCAGGTGAAGTAGCCGCCGTATCGTTCGTCCTGCGAGTGGGTGAGCCAGAACGGAACCACGTTTTCGAGCAGTTCGTCCCGGTTCAGACACGCCAGTTGTTTGAAATCGATCATGGGAGGTTCTTTATTTTTTGTGTTGGAGATAGTTCATGTATTCCATATAGCGGTTGTAGAGGTGTCCCGCTTGGGTGTAGGACGAATTGGGGCTCATGAAGTGCGAGAATTCGAACGTGATGACATTCTGCATCCCGGCGCGCCGTGCGGCGTCGAGCTTGAAGAGGAGTTTCTCCCATTTGATCGGCAGGAAACGGATGGGCATGTCGCGGTCGAACGATTCGACGTTGGTCCAGCACTCCATGCCGTAGCGTTCGGCCAGCTCGCGGTTGACCACCAGGTAGTCGTAGAGTTCGTCGTAATCGACCTGTCCGTCCTGGAAAGCGAGGATGTCCACGGCTCCGGCGATGTCGCTCAGAATCGCGTCCCACTCGCGGCGGTGCTCCTCGACGGTGATCGCCTTGTCGCCGGCCATCACCTGATCGGTCTTGACGCCGTGGATGTAGGGCGAGATCATCGTCTTCAGCCCGCCCGATATCTCCTTGGCGTGCCGGCCCATCGCGGCGTATATCTTCGATACGTTGCGGGTGCGGCGGCTGATCTCCTGCGAGAGGTACCAGCCCCGGAACGATTTGTGGTGGCCGTATTTGGCCCACACCTCGTCGATGAGCTGCATGTTCAGTTCGATCTCCTTCTCATACTCTCCCACGTGCCAGTGGTAGCACGAGTCGTAGGTCCCGAACCAGAAATCCATTCCGTACTTGTCGGACAGCGCGAGGAACATCTCCACCAGATCCACGGGCGGATACTTGACCTTTCCGGTCCGGAGCAGGCAATCGAACGGCGCCGCGATCCAGCTGCCGAGCCCGGCGCGGATCAGCACGACGGTGTTGATTCCCATCTGCTTCATGGCCTTGAAGTCGGCGTCCCACTCCTTCACGCCCCAGTTCTGATGGGGAATGTCCCAGCTCACCTCGTCGAGGAACGTGGCGCGGATGGGGAGGGCTTCGAGGATCTTTTCGGTGCGGAAATCCGCATCCGTGAATTCGCGCGTCTTCTTCGGACCTTTGCCGCGCGATGCGGCGGGCAGGCAGACAAGTATCGTCAGTGCGGCGCCGAGCAGGCCGCGGAACAGCGTTTTTTTCATTTCTTCGAAGTATTTAAGTATTCGAGGTATCGGTCGTAGAGGTGCCCCGCCTGCAGGTAGGCCGACTGCGGGGACATGAAATGCGAGAATTCGAAGGTGATGGCCTGATCGATACCCGCCTCCTCGGCCATCCGCAACTTCAGACGCAGCTTCTCCCACTTGATCGGCAGGAACTTGATCGGCATGTCGCGGTCGAAGGTCTCGGTGTTGGTCCAGCACTCCAGGCCGTAGCGGTCGGCCAGCCGCTTGTTGATGCGGAGGAATTCCGGAAGCTCGTCGTATTCGACGTGCCCGTCCTGAAAGGCCACGATGTCCACCGCGCCCTGAATCCCCCGGAAAATGGCGTCCCACTCCGCCTCGTGGCTCTCGGCCGTGACGCCGCCCGTGCGCGTGGTCCGGTCGGTGTACTGGCTGATGTTCTTGCTGCCGTCGATGTAGGGGGAAATCAGCGTCGGCAGTCCGCCCGAGACGGCTTTGCAGTGACGGCCCAGCCGGGCGTAGAGGTCGATGATTTTGCCCGTGTTGCGGCTGCACTCCTGCGAGATGTACCATCCGCCAAAAGCGGCGTGATGCCCGTAACGGGCCCACACCTCGTCGATCAGGCGGCAGTTGAGCTCCACCTCGTGCAGATAATCCCCGGATGCCCAGTATTTGCCCGAGTCGTAGAGCCCGAACCAGAATTTCATGCCCCACTTTTCGCTCAGGCGCAGGAACATCCCGACCAGGTCCGCGGGCGGTTCGTAACAGCGTTCCTCCGAGGTGAGCACCTGCGAGGAGAAGGTCTGCCAGCGGCGGTAGCCGCAGCGGATGAGTATCACGTGCTCGATACCGGCCCGGTGCATGTGTCCGAAATCGGCGTCCCACTCCTTTTCGCCCCAGTTCTGGTGGGGAATGTCGTGGCTGATTTCGTCCAGAAAGGTTCCTTTGATCTGCATGGCGGTTTGGTTATAATAAAGGCGGCGTTAAATCACGAGCAAATGTAATAATAAAAATTATTATCACAAGCGGTTTTGGTGATAAAATTTATTCAACAGCGGTTTTTGTCACAAATATGTTTATTTTGCAGGTGGAGCTCGTTCGCAGGAAGGGCGGCGGCCGATCGGGGTACGATCGTAAAGTTTCTGCGAATGAACGGTCCGCATGGCGACATTCGTTATAAATTCGCGGCTCGGGGCGCATTTTCCGCAGAATGTTTGCCCGACTCGCTATTTATTTTTATCTTTACCCAATCGTAAAGACGTAAATCAAACACCCCGACGAAATGACCAATTCGTTCCTCAAGCTGGCCACGGAAGGCAACAAGGCTGCTATTCTCAAACAGCAGATTATCTGTCAGTACATTCTCGGCGGCGATGCGAGCATCACCGATCTGAGCAAGGCCGTGAATCTGAGCGTGCCGACCGTGACCAAACTCATCGGGGAGCTGATCGACGAGGGTTTCGTGCACAATTTCGGCGAGCAGGGGACGGCCGGCGGACGACGGCCGAATATCTACGGCCTGAATCCCTATGCCGGGTATTTCGTCGGCGTCGATCTGCGCAAGGATTCGGTCATGATGGCCGTCATCAATTTCAAGGGACAGCTGATCGATGAAACGACGGTCGATTTTCTGATGGACAACGATCCCCGTTCGCTGGACCGTCTTTGCGACGTGATTCAGAATTTCATCCGTGCGCGCAAGATCGCCCGCGACAAGGTGCTGGCCGTCGGGGTGAATATTTCGGGCCGCGTCAATTCGCAGACCGGATACAGTTACAGCTATTTCTTCGTCGAGGAACAGCCGCTGACGATGCTGCTCGAAGAGCGTCTCGGCACGACGGTCTACATCGAGAACGACACCCGTGCCGCCACTTACGGCGAATATATGTACGGCGACGCCCACTCCGAGAAGACGATGCTCTACATTAACGCCAGCTGGGGACTGGGGTTGGGGATGATCATCGACGGCAAGATATTTTACGGCAAGTCGGGCTTTTCGGGCGAATTCGGCCATTTTCCGCTGCTCGACAACGAGATCATCTGCCGCTGCGGCAAACGCGGCTGTCTTGAGACGGGGGCTTCCGGTTCGGCCATGCACCGGATTTTTCTGGAGAAACTCAAGGAGGGACGCGTGTCGATGCTTTCCGAGAAATACAAAAAAGGCGAGGAGATCACGCTGAATGATATTCTGGCCGCGCTGCTGAAGGAGGATGTGCTGGCCATCGAGATTCTGGAGTCGGTGGGGCACACGCTCGGCAAGGCCATCGCGGGGCTTATCAACATGTTCAATCCGGAGGTGATCGTTATCGGCGGTACGCTTTCGGTGGCCAAGGAGTACCTGATGCTGCCCGTGCGCAACGCCATCAACAAATACTCGCTGATGCTGGTCAACAAGGATACGCAGATACGCCTCTCGACCCTGGGCGAACGCGCTGGAGTGATGGGCGCCTGCATACTGGCGCGCAGCAAGTCGCTGGGGCTGTTCTGAGAAGCGGCCCTCTGCGAACGGAAAACTCCCGGACTGAACGAAAAAGTCCGGGGTTTTATATAAATAGGTACGACGCCCTACCGCTCGGCGTCGAACAGCGGTTTGTATTTCGAGGCCAGTTCGCGCGCCGTCCGCACGGCGTCTCCCGCTTCGGGGAAAGTAAGCGGGTGGGAGGCGTCGGCCCATCGGCATTCGAAGTCGCGGATTTCGCGGTCGAAAGCCTCATGATCGAACATCCGGCCCGTGCGGGCCGCCTCCATCACGCGTTCGATGAAGAGCCGCCAGCGGGGAGCGTAGTAGGTCGAAATCATTCCGGACCATGTGCGGCTGGCGTAATCGGTAAGGTGGTAACTGTCGCCCCAAACCGAGATGAGCATGCGGGCGTTGGTTTCGTAGTAATCTTTCGAAGCGTTGTCGCTGCCGAAGCCGCGCGCCGCGGCGATCCACCGCTCGAGCGAAAACTCGGGGTGGCAGGCCGTGAGCAGGTTGATGTCCGCAAGCAATCCGGTCATGCGTCGGGCGGCGGCGTCCATCGCCTTCCGATCGTGCTGCGCATAGGCCGCGGCGAAACGGTCGCGTTCTATCAGGAAGTAGTCGCCCAGCACCTGCCGGCCGATGTTCACTACGTCGAAACGGTAGGTGTCGCGTTCGCTGTCCACAGCGAGCAGCTCTTCCCAAACCCGCCACAAGGTCGGGAAACGGTAGCCCGTCGTGGGCTTGGTGGTCCAGTGCCAGTTACCCTCCAGCGCGGGATGCGCATTGGTCAGCGGAGACTGTCCGGTCTGCGCGGGCAGCGTGTAGACGCTGTCGCAGAGCGTCCGCCAGCCGGTGCGGGCCGCGGGGTCGCGGAATCCCGTGCGGCGGTCGGCCAGGCGTGCGATCCACTCGTCGTCCGCAATGCCCGTGTTCCACGCTTTGTCCAGCACGAATTCGTACATGAACTGGTTAACGCCGAAGCCTTCGAGCGTCGAGCCCACGCCGCGCAGGTTGTCGCCGCCATGGGCGAAAGCGTCCTCCATGCGGGCACTCACGGTATGGAAATTGCCCGATAGCATCGTGTTGCCCCCGAAATTGCCGAGGTAGCACCACAAGTAAGGCTGGCCGTGGAATTTTTCGGTCTGCTTCCAGATCTCTGTGAATTCGCAGAAGTAATCCAGCATCAGCAGCCGGTCCTGCGGCACGGCGCCGAGGAAGGCGCGGATGTTCTCCGCGGTCCAGTGCGTCGGATCGGCATAGAAGAGCCAACCCATCTGGAGCCACACCGCCTCGGGATCGACCTCCGCCATCGACTCGTAGATGTGGCGCGACATTCCGGCGAGCGTTTCAGGATCCCACGTCGGGGCGTCGATCTCGTTGAACGGATCGGCGCCGTAGATATGGCCCGTGCCGAACAGACGGGTCTGTTCGGTGAGGAACTCCCGCTGGATGACCGCGAAAAGCGGGTCCATCGGGTCGAGGAAACTGCACCGGTATCGATCGTCGAAGCCGCCCCAGTAGCTCACGCGTGTGATCCGGGCATCGGGATGGAGTCTTTTGAGCTCCTGCGGAACGTGTCCCGCGAAGGCCGGCAGCACGGGTTTCATCCCCAGTTCGCGTTCGCGCGCCAGAATACGCTGCTGCAACGCCAGCTGGCCGTCGATCCACTCCTTGGGCAGCGGACCCTGCCAGCGGTCGATGTTCGACATGCGGTGCCAGGGCAGGTGGGCCGGACCGGTGAAGTAGGCGCGGACCTCTTCGTCCGAAAGTCCGAGCCGGGTCCATACCCGCTGCCAGACGGCTTCCTGCCCCGTGATGGCCAGCGGCATGGTTACGCCCTGAAGCGCCATCCAGTCGATGAAGCGTTCCCATTCGGTCCATCCCCACCACGGCATGGTGTACCCGAACGTGCAGTAATTGAGGAAGAAACGCTCCCGTGCGCGGGATTCGACGCGGACTTTTTCGTCGATCCGCGGTAGCACGGCAGGCATCTCCACGGGATTGCAGGCATGCCACGAGACGGTCGTCAGGCAGTAATTCTTCAGGTAATGGTTCAGTCCCACGGCAATCGAGGCGGAGCTGTTGCCGCGCACGACGATCTTTGAGCCGCGGGATTCCAGTTCGAAACACTCGGTCGTATCGGTAAGACGCTCGAAGCGGAACTGTTTTTCGTGCTCGGGAATGATCCGCCGGGCCAGTGCGCGGACGGCGGCATCGTCCTCAGAGCGGCAGCCAGCGGCCATGCAGAGCAGCGCCGTAAGGCAGGCAATAAATCTCGGTATTTTCATATCGGGCAGGGTTTGGGTGAGCGATCGATTGCTTTGATGGCAAAATTAATAAAATTATTCAAAACATCATACAAAGTAAAAATATTTACGCTGAAGAGTTTTATGTTACCGTAAATTAATTATCTTTGCTTCCATGAAATGAATAAACATTTGTATGATGCACATGAAAAATCTCGGTTATATGCTGTTGGTAGCCCTTCTGTTGTGCTGCACCTGCGTACAATGCAGCGAGAAGGAGCACCAGACTCCTCCGGCTCTCTCTGAAGGGGACGATCCGGGCGGCGACGGCGGCGAAGAAAATCCGGAAGGTCTGCCCGGTTATCCGAAGGGTCTTACGGTCGATGAGTTTACGCAGGAACTTGCGAACGGCTCGAAGTGCCTGGGCTTCTACGCCATCGTCGATTTCAAGGCGAATCCGAACCTGCGGTTCCGTCCGCAGTTCTCCGCAGCGAAGAAGCCGACGGCCTATTTCTCGGCATTCGCCGAATCGGGAGACGGTACGCCGTATTTGGCCGTCAACGGGGGTTTCTTCGGCGGTACGACTTCGGTTAGCCTGCTCATCGACCGGGGTGTGGTCCGATCGCTCGCCGTGCAGGAGGATTGGATATGGTCCACAAATCCTTACACGCATTTCTTCCCCGTGCGGGCCGCTTTGGGGCAGCTGCGCGACGGAAGTTTCGAGGCGGCCTGGGTCTATTGCGTGGCCGACGACGACAACTGTCCCTATGCTTTCCCGTCCGCGCTCGGCAACAACGAGAAGACCATGACGTTCATGCCGGCGCCACCGACCTCGCACACGGCGGGCGGACGCCGCTGGCAGCCCTACAACGCCATCGGCGGCGGCCCGATGCTGGTCCACGGGGGCCGGAACGTGGCCGAGGAGAACTACTGGAAAGAGATTTTCGACTGCGGAGGTCTGCAGGGGCTTGCGCGGCATCCCCGGACGGCCATCGGCGCCACGGAGGACGGGAAACTGGTCATCGTGGTCTGCGACGGACGCAACAAGCGGGGCAGCGCCGGTATGACACTGCCCGAACTGGCCGACAAAATGATCTCGCTGGGATGTGTCGAAGCGATCAATCTCGACGGCGGCGGCTCCTCGACCTTCGTGGGCCGGGAGGGACGGGTGCTCAACATGCCCAGCGACACGCCCGGTACGACTGCGCAGGACGTCGCGCTACGGGAGCGAAGCGTTCCCACGGCGGTAATAATCGCCGAGCAGTGACGCGAAACCCAATACTTTACGGGCGGCAGGCATTCTGCCGCCCGTTTTTGTGGTGCGCATTCATTCACTTTTGCCCGAAATTTGTCAAAAAAAGGATTAATTAACATCTTTTGACACGGCTTTCAGATAATCTTTTATACTCGTTGGTTATTATCGGCATTTCGAAAACTCCAGTCCAAAAACAGGAAATTTCAAAGTTCAGCCTTGAAATATCGACAAAAAAGTGGCAAAAATAAGAGACCCTTTAAACCGAGTTTAAAGGGTCTTTGTTTGGAATGTCATTGCAAGTTCGTTATACTTGCAATAAATTGGGTTTAGTCTCACCATTTTACAACGGGAATATGGTAAGGAACAATTTTAATAGCACGGTCATCGCCGTTTGTCATTGTTTCTATCGCCTCGTGCAACCACCGCAGAGTCACCATAGCTTCCGCAACATCCGAACGGCCCATATTTTCGGTGTCGCTCAAAATATACTCTGTAAGTGTGAAATAAATCAGTTTCAAATGTTTAGCGGCCACTTTCGGGTCGATGTAGTCGGTTAGGCATTCGATCAGTTCGTCGAAATTGTACTGATTAGCAAACTGCGCAACTTGTGCGGCATCTCGTTGATAGGCAAACATAACTATTATTGTTTAGGAGGTTAAAAGAAACGGCCGTTAGGTGTCCTACGCCAATAATAGTTATAAGCGCTGGGGCGTTTCCACTACCCACACCATAAGCCGTTGTAGTTCTGTGATTTGTTTGTGAGAAAAGCATAACTATTATTGTTTAGGATATGCAAATATAGTAAAAGAAACGGAATAAAATACAAAGTTTATCAAAAAATCGGATTGCCAAGGGTTGAAAATAATTTGTATATAGGTTATAAACAATTTTTTGCCATGGCGCATATATGAAGGATATTTGTGCTATCCAAATACTTTTACATGGCATACACATTTATCATCTCCGACGAAAGCGTCAACGCGGACGGCTTTGTCATTCAGACAAAGGGCATCCGCACGGAACGCTTTAAAAAGAATCCCGTGATGCTCTATATGCACGAACGGGAAAAAGGCGTTATAGGCCGCTGGGACAACATCCGGGCCGAGGGTACGCAATTGATTGCCGATGCTGTCTTCGACGAAAATAATCCGCTTGGAAAAGAGGTTAAAGAGCGTGTAGACGGCGGCTTTCTGCGCTCGGCGTCTATCGGCCTGTCTGTTCTCAATTACGAGAGGATCGACGGCGTAGACACCGTAACGGACTGCGAACTGACCGAGGTGTCGATCGTCGATATCCCGTCCAATCGGAACGCCGTCAAACTGTTCGACAAAAGGGGGCTTATCGTATTGAGCCTTAAAGAATCGACCGACGGGGACAAAGACCTGCGCACGCAGTTGATCGAGGTACTGAAACTGCCTGCAACATCTACGGATGGGGAGATCGTCGAAACTGTCACAGCCCTATCCGGTAATGCAGGCCCGGCGGAACCCGACACAGAAAAGGCCCTGCGGCTGGGGTATGTCGATTCGTCGCAGCTCATGCTGCTGAAACACATGGCGCGGACTGACAAATCGGCATTCCGCAAATTCATGCAGGACAAGGAGCAGGCCGCAGCGGCGAATATAGACAAGGAGTTGAAACAAGCCGTCAATCTCGGCAAGTTCGGTATGCCCGACCGTGGTGTATTCGAGCATATCGGCAAACAGTTAGGTGTCAAGGCTCTGAAGGAGGTCCTCGAAATCATGCCTGAAAAGGTGTCGTTTGCGGCTTTCTTCAGCCCGAACCGCAACGACATGACCAACCGGGCCAACTGGGGACTGAAAGAGTACCGCAAATATGATCCGCAGGCATTGAGCGATGATCCGGAGTTATACGCCCGCCTGCGGGAAAAGGAATACGGGGAAGAACGTGAACCGTACCACAACTTAGCCTATTACCGTAAGCACGACCCCGAATACCTGGCACAGCATCCCGACCAATACGAGCGGCTGCTTGCTCGCGAACGCAAAAACAAGTAACTAACAATCAATTACAAATACAATATTTATGGCATTAAACAGAGAGGTCTGGATAGACCAGGTAAAAGAGGGTTTCTACCCCGACGACAGTTTCCTGCAAAAGGCGACGGACTATTCGCAGTTCGTGGATCACAACCGCCTGCACATTACATCGGCAGGCATCGACCCAAAGGTTTTGGTCAATAATACGACCTATCCTATCTCGGTGATCGGGCGTGATGACGAGGACAACGAAATCCGGCTCGACAAGTTCGAGACCGAAAACACCATCGTCCGCCGCCCCGAAGCGCTGGAGTACAGCTACGACAAACTCGAAAGCGTTATCGGCCAGCACCGTTCGACGCTCCGGGCAAGTGTGGCGACGAAAGCCGCGCACGCTTATGCCCCGGCGGAAGATACCGAAAACACTCCCGTAATTATCACGACGGGCGAAAGCATCACGGGCCGCAAGCGGTTGCGGTTTGCGGACATCCTCGCGCTGAAAGAGCGTTTCGACGATGTGGACGTACCGCTCGATGACCGTTATATCGTGTTGCATCCGAAGCACGTTTCCGACCTGCTGCTCGAAGATCTCAAACTCTTCAAGGATTTGACGAGCATCAAGGACGGCGAGCCGCTGAAATTCGCCGGATTCGGCTGTTACGCGTTCTCACGCATGCCGACGTACCGCATGATGGACGGCGTGCTGAAAAAGGTCGCATTCGGGGCCGCAGCCGCGGAGGGTGACCGGTTCGCCTCGTTCGCGTTCTACGCAAAGGAGGTGATGAAAGCCGACGGCGATATACACATGTACGCCACGGAGAACGACCCCAAAGAGCGTGCGACGATCGTAGGTTTCGACAAACGGTTCGTGGCGTTGCCGATCCGCGGCAAGGGCATCGGCGCGATTGTCAGCGCATCCGTTTAAAGGACCTTTAAACCCGCTAAATTTCGTGTATTATGGCATACAACAACAAGAACTACCTCGAAAAGGTGAAACAAGCCGTAGAGGTGACAAAAGCGCATTATGAACCGGGACGGCAGGATCGTAATCATCGGTGGGTATGGCGCACGCAGATTCACGAGATGTTCCACATCGGATATCCGACCTATTTGAAATGGTTGCGCGAAGACCCCGAATATGCCGCATACCTCAAACAGTTGAAAGCCGAACGCAGGGCGGACATGGAAGCGCGAAAGGCCGAGAGGATGAAGAACCCCCGCAGGGTTCGGAAAGCTCCCGCGCGAACACGGGTTAGAAAAGTATCCTAACCCGCTCCCCGAAGACTGCGAAATCTGGACAGTGGCCGCCCGTCGATATTTTCGGCGGGCGGTATTATTTTGCGTTCCAAAATTCCAAAAAATCCCTACAAAGAAAATGTAGGGAAATTTGTAGGGTGAAATGTAGGGTTTCCAAAACTCCGGAAAATCCCTACAAATTACAGAATACCCAATCATTAAAAATCTATTCCAAAACTCCAAAAAACGTCACCTTTTCAAAAGGTGACATTTTAGGGGACGGAAAGGGTGACAAACCAAAACTCCACAAAACGTCACCCTTTGCCCTTTTATATCAGGATCAGGCAGAACAAGTCGGGGAGAAATTTTTACTACGAAAACTCCGGAAAAGGTTAGGGATTCAAACCCTAACAAAATCCCTAACCAAAAGCCTAACTTTCCAAAGCTCCAAAAAAGGTTAGGGAATAACGAATACCCGAAAGAGGAGGAAAGTTTCGAGAAGAATGTCGCCGATGTTACCGTAGATAAGGTTTTCAAGTTGCGAACCGATCGTCTGATTGACCGCCAGCAGATACCTATATATGACATGGAGGCCGTCGCTGGTCTTGTTCCGCTGTTTGCAGACCAATATAGCCAGTCGATCGTCGAGGTCATGGAGACGACACTGATCCCCAAATGCGACGGAGGACTGCGCATCGTAGGGGATTCGATGTACCCGCTGCTGAAAAGCGGTGACATCGTATTTTACAAGCAGGTACATGACATCATGTACAGCATTATATGGGGTGAAATGTATCTGATTTCGTTCGACATCGACGGAGACGAGTACGTTTCGGTGAAATACCTGCAAAAATCAGATACACCGGATCGCATCGTGCTGGTCAGCTATAACGAGCACCACAAACCGATGGAGATACACGTCAACCGCATCCGGGCGCTTGCTTTTATCAAGGCGTCGCTGCGCCTGAACTCGCTTAAATAGGGGACAGTCGGTCTATACTATTAAAGCCCGCACAAACCACGTTTAAATGGTCGTGCGGGCTCGTCTTTGTGGTGAATTACCACTGAATATTGCGGTTACGCATTGAATTGGGGCGTTTCGCCTTGAAATTCCTGCACTGAAATTACGGTAAATTACGCAGCCGAAATTTGACCGTTCTCTCCTAACTATCTACTTTACAATCGTTTCATCTCTTTTCTCCCTTTTGGAGTTTTCGTTCTGCCCCTTACACCAATATCTATCAGGAAGATTCCCAGACATATCCTTCAAGAAAACAAGATACGTCTGAACTCTTTTTTCTTGGAACAGGAATCTGTACAGGAGAAAGGAACTCAGTTTATATTCAAATATGCATTCTAAAGTGGTAATAGTAATCATAAAACATATAACAAAAATCACAAATACGGAGGTTCGATTTTGGACAATACACTTCAGAAATTGTAAAAGAAACAGGTTGCATCTAACAACTCTTGACTATTTGCCAATTCCAAAAATTTTTCGTATCTTGCAATAGGTTATTTGAAATGCGGTATTTTCGTGCAATTAACTGAAAATAAACCGTTGCCTTTTCGTTACCTATTATCCTATACAAAAATGTAACGACCCGATAAATCAAGTCGTTACATCTCTTTAATCCCGCACCGCGATGGGTCCGGGATTTTTCTGTCGGGAATTTCGGATTAAGCCTGTCCGGCCGAACCCAGGACGCTTTCGCATTTGTGCATGTAGAGCTTCTTCAGCTCGTCGCGGGCTGGGCCCAGGTATTTGCGGGGGTCGAACTCTGCGGGTTGGTCTACGAAGATCTTGCGGATGGCTGCGGTCATGGCCAGACGGCCGTCCGAGTCGATGTTGATCTTGCAGACTGCGCTCTTGGCGGCGCGGCGAAGCTGCTCCTCGGGAATACCTACGGCATCCTTGAGCGCACCGCCGTGCGTGTTGATGATCTTCACGTACTCCTGCGGTACGGACGACGATCCGTGCAGCACGATGGGGAAGCCGGGAAGCTTCTTCTCGATCTCGGCCAAGATGTCGAAACGCAGTTCGGGCGGAACGAGGATGCCCTCGGCGTTGCGGGTGCACTGCTCGGGCTTGAACTTGTTGGCGCCGTGCGACGTGCCGATTGAGATGGCCAGCGAGTCTACGCCGGTCTTTGAAACGAAGTCGATCACGTCAGCGGGGTCGGTATAGGTGTGGTGCTCGGCCGAAACCTCGTCCTCCACGCCGGCCAGCACGCCCAGCTCACCCTCGACCGTTACGTCGAACTGGTGTGCGTAGTCTACGACCTGCTTGGTGAGGGCTACGTTTTCGTCGTAGGGCAGGTGCGAACCGTCGATCATCACCGACGAAAAGCCCATGTCGATGCAGCTCTTGCACAACTCGAACGAGTTGCCGTGGTCGAGGTGCAGGCAGATGGGAATGTTTTTGCCCAGCTCCTTGGCATACTCGACGGCGCCCTGTGCCATGTAGCGCAGCAGCGTCTGGTTGGCGTATTTGCGTGCGCCCGACGAAACCTGGAGGATGACCGGCGACGAAGCCTCCACGCAAGCCGAGATGATGGCCTGCATCTGCTCCATGTTGTTGAAGTTGAATGCCGGGATGGCATAACCGCCCTTGATGGCTTTTGCGAACATCTCACGGGTGTTCACAAGGCCCAATTCTTTGTACGATACCATAATAATTTAATTTATGCAGTGAATTGTTTGTCTCGAAAAACTGCACAAATTTAATAAAAATTCTAATTAATTGCGTCCGATCCGGCTATTTTATTCTCTTTTTGTGAAAATAATAACAGCCGGCGGCAAATTGTTGTGCAATCCGGATAGTTTTTTGTATTTTTGCATGGCCTTAAGCCCCGGTGTGCGGGCAGGGTATGCCCGGTGCGGCCTGCATGCGGTTGATTGCGGGCGGCAGAGCGGCGCAGGATGCCTCCCGGCTGCAGGGGCTGCCTGCGGAAAAGCGCCGCGCTGCATGCCGGGCACGGGACAAACGGACATTAACAAACACAAAACATATCACGATTATGGCTGATTTCATTTATCAGGAGCCGTTCCCCGTCGGGGAAGACAAAACCCAGTACCGTCTGCTGACGAAGGATTATGTGAAAGTCGTCGAGTGCGACGGCCGCAAGATCCTCAAGGTCGACCCCGCAGGCCTCGAACTCTTGTCCAAAGCCGCTTACAGCGACGTGTCGTTCTACCTGCGCGCCGCCCACCTGCAGAAGTTGCGCAACATCCTCGATGATCCCGAGGCCACCGACAACGACAAGTTCGTGGCTTACACCATGCTGCTCAACCAGGTCGTTGCGGCCGGGGGCGAACTCCCCACGTGCCAGGACACCGGCACGGCCATCTGCATCGGCCACAAGGGCGAGGACGTCTATACGGGCTCCGACGATGCGAAATGCATTGCCAAAGGCGTGCACGAGACTTACAAAGACCGCAACCTGCGCTATTCGCAGGTCGTGCCTTTCACGATGACCGAGGAGAAGAATTCCGGTACGAACCTCCCGGCGCAGATCGACATTTATGGCGGCCACCCCGGCATGGAGTATGAATTCCTCTTCATTACCAAGGGCGGCGGTTCGGCCAACAAGACCTTCCTCTACCAGCAGACCAAGGCGCTGCTGAACGAGAAATCGCTGACCGATTTCATCAAGACCCATATTTTCGACCTCGGTACGTCGGCCTGCCCGCCCTATCACCTGGCCATCTGCATCGGCGGTACGTCGGCCGAGATGTGCCTCTCGACCGTGAAGAAGGCTTCGGCCGGCTATCTCGACGAGCTGCCCACCTCGGGTAACGAGGGCGGCCGCTGCTTCCGCGACCTGGAGTGGGAGGAGAAGGTGCTCAAGATCTGCCAGCAGAGCGGTGTCGGCGCCCAGTTCGGCGGCAAATACCTCGTGCACGACGTGCGCGTGATCCGCGCCCCGCGCCATGCGGCTTCGTGCCCCGTGGCCATCGGCGTGAGCTGCTCGGCAGACCGTAACATCAAGGCCAAGATCACCCCGGAGGGCATCTTCCTCGAGCAGCTGGAGAAGAATCCCGCGCGTTTCCTGCCCAAGGAGGCGCCCAACATGTCGCCCGCCGTGGACATCGACCTCGACGAAGGCATGGACAAGGTGCGTGAAATCCTTTCGAAATACCCGATCAAGACGCGTCTGAACCTGAAAGGCACGCTCATCGTGGCCCGCGACATTGCCCATGCGCGCATCAAGAAGATGATCGACGAGGGCAAGCCGATGCCCGAATATTTCAAGAAACATCCGGTATACTATGCCGGGCCTGCCAAGACCCCGGACGGCATGGCCTCGGGATCGTTCGGCCCCACGACGGCCGGGCGTATGGATCCCTACGTCGACCTGTTCCAGTCGCTGGGCGGTTCGCTGGTGATGGTGGCAAAGGGCAACCGCACGCAGCAGGTGACCGACGCCTGCAAGAAGTACGGCGGTTTTTACCTCGGTTCGATCGGCGGCCCGGCGGCGATCCTGGCCAAGAACTCCATCAAATCGGTCGAGGTCGTGGACTTCCCCGAGCTGGGTATGGAGGCCGTCCGCAAGATCTACGTCGAGGATTTCCCGGCGTTCATCATCGTCGATGACAAAGGCAACGATTTTTTTGCCGATTTCAAGCATTAAAAACCGGCCCGCGGATATACTAACGGGCAAAAGTTTACGTTGTAAAATCTGAAAGAAGGTTTTATTGTAAAGCTCAATGAGAGATTTCATTGCGAAAATATCCCTGACGGCACTCTTCGTGCTGGCGATCTTCTCGGCATCGGCTGCCGAGAAGGTCACTTTTGAGGCTAATTCTCCGCTGACGGTCGCTGTCGGCGAGCCGTTCCGCGTGGAGTTCGCACTGAACGCGCAGCCCGAGCCGGGCTCGTTCAAAGCTCCTTCGTTCGAAGGGTTCGACGTGATCGCCGGCCCGGCCGAAGCGCAGGGACAGTCGATCCAGATCGTGAACAATTCGATGACGCGGGTTATCAACTACACGATCACCTACGTGCTCGTGCCGCAGGGCGCTGGGAACGTCACCGTCGGTGCGGCCGAGGTGACGGTCGAGGGGACTACCTACCGTACCAAGCCGCTGGCGATCGAGGTGGTGGATGAGGGCAAGGCGCCGGGAGGCGGCGGTTCCGCCGCCGGCGGGCAGCCGCAGCGCCGCGAGGAAGCCTCCTCCGAGAGTGCGGCGCAGAGTCGGGTCGCCAAGGACGACATCCTGTTGCGGGCCATCGTGTCGCGGACTTCGGTTTTCAAAGGCGAGCCGCTGCGCGTGACCTTCAAGCTTTACGAACGGGTTCCGGTAGTGGGGTATAACGAGGTGAAATTCCCTTCGTTCAACGGCTTCTGGGCCCAGGAACTCAATACGGAGAACGCCCGCCGCGAACGCGAAACCTTCAACGGAAAAGTCTACGAGACGCTCGTGGCCAAGGAGTACCTGCTCTATCCGCAGCAGGCCGGTACGCTCGTCATCGAGCCTGCCGAGATCACCGCCGTGGCGCAGATTGTCATCCAGAGCCGCCGCAGCCTCGACCCCTTCTTCGGGGGCGGGCACGATTTCGTGAACGTGCCCCGCAAGGTGCAGAGCCCGCGGATAAACGTCACGGTCAAACCGCTGCCGGCGGGCGCTCCTGCCAGCTTCAGCGGCGCCGTAGGCAGTTTTGCGATGGATGCGGTGCTGCCGCCCGACCGGCTGGCAGCCAATTCTGCGGCGACCTATACGGTGAAGATCTCCGGTACGGGCAACCTCACGTTCGTGCAGGCACCCAAGCTGACGCTGCCCGCCTCGTTCGAGCAGTATAACGTCAAGACGACCGAGTCGATCAACGCCTCGGCGGCCGGGATTTCCGGCTACCGCCAGTTCGAATACCCCTTTATCGCACGCGCCGAAGGCACGTACGAAGTCGAGCCCGTCGAATTCAGCTATTTCGATCCGGCGCGCATGCAGTACATGACGCTGCGCTCGCGTCCGCTCGAACTGGAGATCACGCCCGATGCCAAGGGCGGCGGAGGCGACGCCTATGTCGTGCAGGGACGCGGCATGTCCAAGGAGGAGGTCAAGATGCTCGGCCAGGACATCCGTTTCATCAAGCTGGGCAACGCGCAGTTGCGCCCGGTACGCGAGCCGTTCCTTTTCGGTGCGGTCTACTGGGTGCTACTCTTCGGAATCCTGGCCTTCTTCACGGCGGTCTACGTGGCGCTGCGCAAGCAGATCCGCGAGTCGCAGAACGCCGCACTGGTGCGCGGAAAGCGTGCCAACAAGGTCGCCGTGCAGCGTTTCCGGGTCGCTAAACGCTATATGGAGGAGCAGAACCGCCATGCCTTCTATGAGGAGATGCTCCGGGCTCTGTGGGGATACATGGGCGACAAGTTCAACATCCCGGTGGCCAACCTCACCAAGGAGAACGTCCGCGAGGAGCTGCACAAGCGCGGCGTGTCGGCCGAGGAGTCGCAGCGCTTCACGTCCATCATCACCAAGTGCGACGAGGCGCAGTATTCGCCTGCTGCATCGGCACAGATGAGCGAGGTGTACGCCGAGGGCGTGGACATCATTTCCCGGATCGAAGCGGTGATAAAAAGATAAGAACGCCATGAAACGAATGATCTTGTGTTTTCTGTTGTCGCTGGCCCTGGCCGCGGTATCCTTTGCGCAGGAGCCTGCCGACAGCTTGCAACGGGTTTCCCGGGAAGCCCCTGCCGAGGCGCAGGCCTCCGGGGAGCAGACTGCGGAGCAGTTGTGGAACAAAGCCAATACGGCCTATATCAACGGCGATTTCCATGCGGCCGCCGATACCTACGAAGAGTTGCTTTCGCGCGGGGTGAGCTCCATGAAACTCTATTATAACCTGGGCAATGCCTATTTCAAGGACGACCGTATCGGCAAGGCCATCCTCTATTACAACCGGGCGTTGCGCCTTGCGCCGGGCAACGACGACATCCGTTACAACCTCAGGGTCGCCGAGACCCGCACCAAAGACAACATCGAGGATATCCCCGAGTTCTTCTTCGTCACGTGGATGCGCGACATCCGCCACATGATGGGATGCACGGCGTGGAGCCTGCTTTCGCTCGCATTGCTGGCCTGTATGCTGGGGCTGTTTCTGGTCTACCTGCTGGCACAGCGCATTTCGCTGCGCAAGGCGGGTTTCTACGGCACGGTCGTCGCGGCGCTGCTGTTCATGCTGACCACGTGGTTCGCCGTGGGGGAACGCCGTGAGATGCTCGACGACACCTCGGCCGTGGTGATGACCGCCTCCACGGCGGTGAAGAGCTCGCCCGACAAGTCGTCGACCGACCTCTTCGTGCTGCACGAGGGTACGGTCGTGACGATCACCGACCGCCTCGACGGGTGGTGCGAGGTCGTGATCGCCGACGGCAAGAAAGGTTGGGTCGAAGGACGCAAAATCGAAATCATCTGAATGTCGAGGCTTTTACAGGACGTTGTCGGCGAGCTGTCGAAACTCCCGGGCATAGGGCGCCGTACGGCACTGCGCCTGGCCATCCACATCCTTCGGATGGAGCGCGAATCGGTCGCCGAAATGACGGAAAGCATCGACCGTTTCCGCAACGAGGTCAAATATTGCACGCAGTGCAACAACCTCTCCGACGAGGAAGTCTGCCCGATCTGCGCCGACGACGAGCGCGACCATACGACGATCTGCGTCGTCGAACAGGTGGCCGACGTGCTGTCGGTCGAGAACACGCGGCAGTACAAGGGGTTGTACCATGTGCTGGGCGGCGTTATTTCGCCCATGCAGGGTATTTCGCCCTCCGACCTGAAGATCGACCTGCTGACCGAACGCATCGCCCGCGGCGGCGTGAAGGAGGTGATCCTCGCCATCTCCACCTCGGTCGAGGGCGAAACCACGCTCTTCTACCTGATGAACCGCCTCCGGCAGTTCCCGGAATTGAAAGTCACCTCCATTGCCCGCGGCATCGGCTTCGGTGACGAACTGGAATATGTCGACGAGCTGACCATCACGCACGCCCTGCTGAACCGCCGCGAGGTCGAATGACCTGCGGCCGGGGCGCACTCCGGGGCATCCCCGGTTGCGGCACGACATATGCCGGAATACGGCCGGAACTGTCGCCCGTTTTTTTGCAAGCAAGACCCGGGTACAGGATTGTACCAATGTAAAATATTTCTCATATGGAATTTCTGACAAACGACAAGCTCACGATCGTGGGCGCGGCCGGCATGATCGGCTCGAACATGGCCCAGACGGCGCTGATGATGCGCCTTACGCCCAACATCTGCCTTTACGATCCCTATGCTCCGGCGCTCGAGGGCGTGGCCGAGGAGCTTTACCACTGTGCGTTCGAAGGGGTGAACATCACCTGGACGAGCGATGTCAAGGAGGCGCTCTCGGGAGCGGCCTATGTCGTTTCGTCGGGCGGCGCGGCCCGCAAGGCCGGCATGACGCGCGAAGACCTGCTCAAGGGCAATGCCGAGATCGCCGCACAGTTCGGCAAGGACATCAAGGCTTACTGCCCCGACGTGAAACACGTCGTTGTGGTCTTCAACCCGGCCGACATCACGGGGCTGGTGACGCTCATCTATGCGGGTATCCGCCCGTCGCAGCTTTCGACCCTCGCGGCGCTGGACTCCACGCGCCTGCGGAGCGAACTGGCCAAATATTTCAGGATTTCGCCCGACGAGATCCGCAACTGCCGCACCTACGGCGGCCACGGCGAGCAGATGGCGGTCTTCGCTTCGACGACGCTCGTTGCCGGACGCCCCCTGTCGGAGCTGATCGGCCGCGAGATGCCCGAAGGCGACTGGCACGACCTGCAACAGCGGGTGATCCAGGGCGGCAAGCACATCATCGACCTGCGCGGACGTTCGTCGTTCCAGAGCCCGGCCTACCTGTCGATCTGCATGATTGCCGCGGCGATGGGCGGCAGGCCGTTCGGCTATCCGGCCGGCGTGTTCGTACACAACGACCGGTTCAAGCATATCCTGATGGCGATGGAGACCGAAATCACGAAGGACGGTATCAGCTACAAAAACGTGCAGGGTACGGCCGAGGAGAACAAGGCTCTTGCCGACAGCTACGGGCACCTCTGCAAACTGCGCGACGAGGTGATCTCGATGGGGATCATCCCGCCCGTCGAAAAGTGGCGCGGCCTGAACCCGCACCTGAAATAGGCGGCGGATGCATCTTGTTACGGCAGGGGCCGGTTCATTTGAACCGGCCCCTGTTTCCGATTTTCTCCGACCGCTGTTTCAGGGTTTGGCCTGGAATACGGCTTTCAGCTCGCCGTCGCCGAGCAGCAGCAGCATCGGCCCGTCCATGTCGTAATGCGTGGTGGCTTCGAGCGCCTTGGTGAAGGCGTCCTCCTGTTCCATGCCCGGGCAGGCCATCATCGTCGAGGCGATCGGCCCGATCCTGAGCGCGCCCTTGTCGGTGGTTTCGTATTTGCCCATCAGGCGGTTGCAGGCCCCGACCCCCGCAAAGCGGTTCTCTTCGGCGAGGAACATCACATAGAACTTGCCCTCTTCGGGTTTGACGGCCCTGCCGTCCAACTGTATGAGCTGCCATTCGGTGCCGACGAGCGGCCGGCGGTTTTTCTTCTGGTAGGAACGGCATTTGCAGCAACCCGCGGCGAGTGCCGCTACGGCTGCGATAACTGCGATTCTCAGCAAAATCTTCATAGCATATTCTTAAATGTGTTGTGCAAATATACGGAATATATCTTATCTTTGTGTGGAATTTGAAAAACACCCCGCTATGAAGAAGATTATCGCATCGCCCCACGCCCCCAAGGCCGTGGGCCCTTATTCGCAGGCCGTGGAGGCCGGCGGCACGCTCTATGTTTCGGGACAGCTCCCCATCGACGGAGCGACCCAAAAGATGGCCGAAGGCATCGAGGCCCAGACGCGGCAGTCGCTCACCAACCTGCGCCATATCCTCGAAGAGGCCGGCTATACGCTCGGCGACGTGGCCAAGACGACCGTCCTGTTGCAGGACATCGGCGACTTTGCCGCGATGAATGCCGTTTACGCCGGGTTCTTCACCTCGGGAATGCCCGCGCGCGTATGCTACCAGGTCGCCGCACTCCCGATGGGGGCGCTGGTCGAGATCGACGCCGTCGCGGCGAAATAGCCGTTGCCGGACATCCCGTCCGCAGCAAATGTGCGCCCCATAAATGTGGGGCGCATGTTTTGCCTTTTTGTAAATAATTTGTGGATAAGTTTGGTGCCGTGCATTGGGTTATTCCATAGAAAAGAATGAATTTTGTAGAACCGGGTTTCGCCCGGATCGACGCTAAAAATCTGAAATAAAAGCAATAACAGTTATGTCTAAAGCCGTAAAACCCGAAGCGCCGCAAAAAGTCGATTACAACGATGCGGTTGCCGAGTCGAAAAAGTATTTCGACGGGGACGACCTTGCCGCGACGGTATGGGTCAGCAAATATGCCCTGAAAGACTCTTTCGGCAATATCTATGAAACGTCACCCCGACAGATGCACGAGCGTATCGCAGCCGAGATCGAGCGCATCGAGCGCAAGTATCCCAATCCGATGTCGCGCGAGGAGGTCTTCGGCCTGCTGGATCATTTCCGGTATGTGATCCCCCAGGGTGGCCCGATGACGGGTATCGGCAACAATTTCCAGGTGGCCTCGCTCTCGAACTGTTTCGTGATCGGGCACAAGCATCCGGCCGACTCCTACGGCGGCATCTTCCGCATGGACGAGGAGCAGGTGCAACTGATGAAGCGCCGCGGGGGCGTGGGGCACGACCTCTCGCACATCCGTCCCACGGGCAGCCCGGTGCTCAACTCGGCGCTCACGTCGACGGGTATCGTGCCTTTCATGGAGCGCTATTCCAACTCGACGCGCGAGGTGGCGCAGGACGGCCGCCGCGGTGCGCTGATGCTCTCGCTGTCGATCAAGCACCCCGATGCCGAGCGTTTCATCGACGCCAAGGTCGACACGGGCAAGGTCACGGGCGCCAACGTTTCGATCAAGATCGACGACGAGTTCATGCGTGCCGTCATCGCCGGCAAGAAATACCACCAGCAATTCCCGATCAATTCGGACAACCCCCGATACGAGCAGGATATCGACGCCCGGAAGCTCTGGGACAAGATCATCCACAATGCCTGGAAGTCGGCCGAGCCGGGCGTGCTGTTCTGGGATACGATCATCCGCGAAAGCGTGCCCGACTGCTATGCCGACGAGGGCTTCGTGACGGTTTCGACCAACCCCTGCGGCGAGATCCCGCTCTGCCCCTACGATTCGTGCCGCCTGCTGGCGCTCAATCTGCTGAGCTATGTGGACAACCCGTTCAAGAAGGATGCGAAGTTCAATTTCGATAAGTTCCGGTCGCACGTGGCCATGGCCATGCGCATGATGGACGACATCATCGACCTCGAACTGGAAAAAGTCGAGCAGATCATCGGGAAGATCGCCGCCGACCCCGAGGACGAGGACGTGCGCCGCGTGGAACTGGAGCTGTGGAAGAAGATCCTCGGCATGGCGCAGAAGGGCCGCCGTACGGGCCTCGGCATCACGGCCGAAGGCGACATGCTCGCCGCACTGGGACTGGTATACGGTTCCGAGGAGGCGATCGCATTCGCCGTCGAGGTGCAGAAGACGCTGGCTGTCGAGGCTTACCGGGCTTCGGTGAAGATGGCCGCCGAGCGCGGTGCCTTCCCGGTCTACGACGCAGCCAAGGAGAAGGACAATCCGATGATCGCCCGCATCCGCGAGGCCGATCCGGAACTCTACGCCGAGATGGAGAAGGTCGGCCGCCGCAACATCGCCATGCTGACCATCGCCCCCACGGGTACCACGTCGCTCATGTCGCAGACCACGTCGGGCATCGAGCCGGTGTTCCGCACGGTCTACAAACGCCGCCGCAAGATCAACCCCTCCGACAAGGACACGCATGTGGACTATGAGGATGAAACGGGCGAAAAGTTCCAGGAATACAACGTCTACCACCACAACTTCGTGAAGTGGCTCGAGGCGAACGGATACGACACGTCGAAGCTCGCGACGATCTCCGACGAGGAGCTCGGGGAGTGGGTGGCCGCTTCGCCCTACCACGGGGCTACGGCCAACGACATCGACTGGGTGGCCAAGGTCAAGATGCAGGGTGCGATCCAGAAATGGGTCGACCACTCGATCTCGGTGACCGTCAACCTGCCGAACAATGTTTCGGAGGGGCTCGTAGCGCAGGTTTACCGCACGGCCTGGGAATGCGGCTGCAAGGGCGTCACGGTTTACCGCGATGGCTGCCGCGACGGTGTGCTGCTCGAAAAGGGCTCCAAAAAGAAGCAGAAGTGCGAGGAGCATCCCGGACAGGTGCCCAAGCGTCCCAAGTCGATCCCGGCCGACATCGTGCGTTTCAAGAACGGCACCGAGGACTGGATCGCCTTCGTGGGTCTGCAGGACGGTCGCCCCTACGAGGTCTTCACCGGTAAGATCGAGGAGGATGCCATGTATATCCCCCGCAAGATCGACAAGGGCTATATTATAAAGGTACGCGAGGAGGACGGCACCAAGCGTTACGACTTCCAGTATACTGACCGCTACGGCTATACGAATACCATCGGCGGTATCTCGCGTCTGTTCGACGAGGAGTTCTGGAACTATGCCAAACTGATCTCGGGTGTCCTGCGCCACGGTATGCCGATCGAAAAGACTGTCTCGCTGATCGAATCGCTCCACCTGAACAGCGAGTCGATCAACACGTGGAAGACGGGCGTCTGCCGCGCCCTGAAGCAGTATATCGTCGACGGCACCAAGTCGAAAGGCAAGTGCCCGAGCTGCGGACAGGAGAATATGGCCTACCAGAATGGCTGTCTTACGTGCATGTCGTGCGGTTATTCGAAGTGCGGTTGATTCTGTAAAGATTTAATCCTGAGCTTAAAAGGCTGGAAACACACGTTTCCAGCCTTTTTTGTGCGGGTTCGGCGCTGTTTTTGTGCTATGACCTGTCAATTAACGGTTTCGGGAAAAGAGAAACTTTATTATTGGGATTAAATATTATTGACCATGAAAAAACTTATTCTATTGTTGGCAGCCGTGGCATTGGCTACGTCTGTGTGGGCGCAGGACACGCCCAAAAAACCGAGCTTCGCCGGTTTCGTGTCGAACGGTTTCTGGGATAACTGGGAAATTACGCTTGGGGGCGGTGCCGGTACGGCCCTTTCCAACGGTACCAACCAGGGGAGTTTCGGCGACCGTATTAATTTCGAGGCCAACTTCGGCCTTACCAAATGGTTCCATCCGGTGACCGGTATGCGCCTCCAGTTGCAGGGCGGCCGGTTCGCCAATTTCGACGATGTGCTGGGCAAGGCGAAATGGCCCTATTTGTTCGTGCATGCCGATTTCATGCTCAACTTCTCCAACTGGGCAGGGGGTTATCGTGAAGACAGAGCCTACTATGCCGTGCCGTTCGCCGGTTTCGGATATATGGCCTCGAACTTCACCGACAAGAGCCACGAGAACAACGGTTCGGGTACGCACCAGTCGTTCGCGTTCACTTTGGGCTGGCTCAACAAGTTCCGCATTTCGCCGTCGTTCGATTTCAATATCGAACTCAAAGGGCTGATAGCGCCTTCGCGGGTCAGCCCCGTTGCGATGGACGGCTCCTACCTGTTCGGCTTCAGCGCTACGGCAGGTTTCACCTACCGCTTTAACAAGCGCGGCTGGCAGCGCGGTGTTGCGGGCTATACCGTTGCGGACATCCAGGCTTTCCAGGACGCCGTAGCCGCCAGCATGGCCGCTGCCGCCGCCATGGAGGTCGAGAATGCCCAGCTGGCACAGCAGCTTGCCGCCTCGCAGGCCGAGCTCGCCGCCACGGCCGATGCCGCAGCTGCGGCAGCTACTGCCGCCGCGGCCGCTACCGTCGTTGCCGCCGAGGAGCAGGTTGCAGCCGATACTTCGATCATCCTCTTCGATTACAGCATGTCGTGGCTGACCCCGCAGGAGAAGACCCGCCTCGAGCTGGTGGCCGAGAAGATCAAGAACGGCCCGCAGGACATGGTTTACCAGATCGTGGGCCATGCCGACCAGCAGACGGGAACCAAGGCCGGAAACAAGCGCGTCGCCGAGCACCGTGCCAAGCGGGTATTCGACTTCCTCGTATCGAAGGGCGTCAACCCCAAGCAGCTGAATTACGAGGGCAAGGGCAACTCGCCCGATCCGTTCAAGAAGGTTCAGGCCGCCAACCGTGCCGCGATTATCCAGTAATCGGGAGCGAGGCTGCGGGCTTCCCCCGAAGTAGAAAAGAAAAAGGTGCAGGATTGTCCTGCACCTTTTTTTGTCCTGATTTCCGGGGCTGCAGTTTCCGGGGCTTCGCCTGTCGTGGCCGGGAGTTGCTTGGCCGGAGATTCACAGGCGTTGGCCGGGGATTTGCCCGCGGCGTCCGGCTCCCGGTTTTCGGCAGCCCTGACTCCGAAGGTACTGATTCGGGAGCCTGTTTCCGGCAGCTCTGTTTCCTGCGGCCCGGAGTTCGGCGGCCCTGTATTTGACCGCCCGTCTTGCGGCAGCCCTGTGTTTGCCGGGTGGTGGCGGCTGTGTGTTTTACCGGATAATCACGGCATTGACCAGCCGCACGCCCGAGCGGCGGTTGATCTCCTCCTTGAGCGCCTCGCGCTGGTAGAAAAGCTCCGAGCGGAGCACGCTCGACTGGATGCGGGCATAGAGGATGTGGTTTTCGATTTTCAGCTCGGTCGTAATCTCCGCGGCGCGGTCGCCCACGATCTCGCGCCAGGTGTCGGGCAGTTTCCCTTCGGCGACTTTCGCCGCAACATAGGGGCGTTTGAAAAACTCCTCCAGCAGGTCGCCCATCAGCATGGTCTTCGTCCGTCTCATGGCCGTCCTCCTTCCGATGCTGCATCCCCGGGGCGTGCCCCGTTGCCGTCGGGTTCTGCTGCCGGTTCTTCGGCAGGCTCCGGTGCCGGGACTGGTTCCGAAGGCCGCCGCGCGGGTTCTCCCGCCGGCGATTCCCCGGCTTGCCCTTCTGTCCGATCCGCGACCGCAGTCCCGGTCTGTCCCGGTGTTTTTTCCTCCATCGGTTCCGCAGCCCCGTCCGTTACCGCATTCCCGGGCCGGCTTCCGGCCGATCCTTTGTCCGGGTCTGCCGCGGCAGCCGTTGCCGTTGCATTCCCCTGCGTCACCGCCCCGTTCCCGACCGTGAAAAGCGCATATTCGCCGCCCGCCTTGTCGAGGATCGTACGCAGCCGTGTGGGGTTGCAGTCGGTGATCAAGATCTGCCCGAACGAATCTTCGGACACGAGGCGGATCAACTGCTCCACGCGCCCGGCGTCGAGCTTGTCGAAGAGGTCGTCCAGCAGCAGGATCGGTTTTTCGCCCTTTTCCCGGGCGACGATGGTGTATTGCGCCAGTTTGAGGGCTATCAGGAACGATTTCTGCTGCCCCTGCGACCCGTATTTGCGCAGGGGGTAGCCGCCGATTTTCAGCACCAGGTCGTCGCGGTGGATGCCTGCCGTGGTGAATTCGTTGGCGAGGTCTTTTTGCCGTGCCGCGAGGAGCAGTTCGTCGAACGGCCGGTCGTTCAGCTCCGACTTGTAGTGCAGTTCGACCTGCTCGCGGTCGCCCGAGAGGGTGCGGTAATAGTCCGCGACGACGGGTTGCAGCCGTTGCGTGAACTCCCGCCGCAGGGCGTGTATCCGGTTGCCCTGCTCGACGAGTTGCATGTCGTAAATGCGGAGCATCGTTTCGTCGGGCATGTTCTTGAGCAGGCGGTTGCGTTCGGCCAGCACGCCGTTGTAACGCATTACGGCGGCCAGGTAGGTGCGGTCGAGCTGCGAGATGAAGCCGTTGAGGTAGCGGCGGCGTTCGTCCGCGGCGTCGCTGATGAGCGCACTGTCGGCCGGCGACACGATCACGACCGGAATCAGCCCCACGTGATCCGACAGCCGTTCGTACTCCTTTCCGTTGCGTTTGAGCACCTTGCCGCCCTTGCGCGAGAACGAGCACACGACGCTCTCCGTCTTGCCCGCATCGGTGAGGTACTGTCCTTCGGCGAGGAAGAAATCCGCGCCGTGGCGGACGCTCTGCCCGTCGGTCATCGCCAGCGACGACTTGCACATCGAGAGGTAATAGACCGCGTCGATGACGTTGGTCTTGCCCGCCCCGTTGTCGCCCACCAGGCAGTTGATGCCGGGGCACAGGGCGAGTTCCTCCTGTGCGATATTCTTGAAGTTGAGCAGCGATATTTTCTTCAGATACATGGTTCAAAGATAGTGCAAGCCGAGCGCAATGCCAAATTTATTTGGGCATTGCCAAGGCGCCGCCTGTGTTCTGTAAAGATAGTGCAAGCCGAGCGCAATGCCAAATTTATTTGGGCATTGCGCCCGTCGCATGTATCCCGAGTTGCAAAAAATCGGGATGCGGCATTGTACATTGTGAATAGTTTTGTATCTTTGCTGCCTAACGTACGGAATTATAAACTAAACAAGATAGATTTTTATGGCAAAACAGCATGTCGCCGAGCAGGAAACCCTTGGCGAAGCAATGAACAAAACTGAGTTTTTCTTCGAGAAGAACGGCCGTATGTTGTCGTATGTTTTCCTCGGATTGCTGGTGCTCGCAGCCCTCGTTTTCGGCTACCGCGCACTGATCGTGTCGCCGCGTGCCGAGAAGGCCGCCGAAATGATCGCCGAGGCGCAGTACCGTTTCGAGGATCAGAATGCGGACTATGCGCTGGCACTCGAAGGCGATGCCAACGGCGCCGGATTCCTCGAGGTGATCGAGAAGTACGGCTCGACCCCTTCGGGCAACCTTGCCAAACACTACGCCGGCATCTGTTACCTGAAGGCCGGCGACCTGGAGAATGCCGCCGAATTCCTGGCCAGGTATTCGCCCGTAAAGGGTATCCCGGGCGCATTGATCAACGCCCAGAACTACGGGTTGCAGGGTGACATCGCCGTCGAGCAGAAGGACTATGCCAAGGCTGTGAAATTCTACGACAAAGCCGTAGCGGCTGCCGACAACAACCTCACCGCTCCGATGTACCTCCGCAAAGCCGGCCTGGCCGAGCAGGCCCAGGGCAACGGCGCGAAAGCGGCCGCATACTACGAGCGGATACTGACTTCGTACCCGGCGTCGATGGACGCACGCGACGCGGAGAAACTTCTCGGCAGCATAAAATAACCGGAGACTATGGCGACCAAGAAGCATAACCTTTCCCAATTCGATTCACCCCTGCCTTCGGCCGCCGAGATGCGGTTCGGCATCGTCGTGGCCGAGTGGAACCGCGAGGTCACCGAAGCCCTTCTCGAAGGCGCCGTGCGCACGTTGCGTGCCGCCGGATGCCCCGACCTGAACATCCAGATCAAATATGTCCCCGGGACGTTCGAACTGGCGCTCGGCGCACAGTTTTTCGCCGAATATACCGATGTCGACGCGGTGATCGCGCTCGGGTGTGTCATCCAGGGCGATACGCGCCATTTCGATTTCATTTGCCAGGGCGTGACGCAGGGTATCACCCAGCTGCAGATCCAGTGGAACATGCCGATCGCATTCGGTGTGCTGACCGTCAACGACATGCAGCAGGCGCTCGACCGCTGCGGCGGCCGCCACGGCAACAAGGGCGATGAAGCGGCTGCGACGGCCATCAACATGGTCAAGTTGCAGATCGACATGGAAGCCGCTTCCCCCGACCACGAACCCGACCGGCGGAACATCAACTGACGACTTTGGTACAGATATTAAAGGGAGCCTTTCATAGGCTCCCTTTTTTGCGGCGTTTCCGGCGGTGCGTAGCGGTTATCAGTTGCGTCCGTGTGTCATGACCTATGATCCGTGTCCTGTGCTCTGGGAACCGTGCTCCGTGAACCGTGTGCTGTGCGTTGGTGTTCCGTTTTTTCGGTGTGTCATGAATTGTGTACCGTGCGTTGATGCTCCGGTGCTCCGTGAATTGTGTACTGTGTGCCGGTACGCCTTGCGCCGTGAACCGGGTGTCCAGCGCCGTGTGCTGTGCGTCTTGAACTCGTGTGCCCGCGAGTTGTGTGTCCGTGTCGGCGCCCGTGCGTCCCTCTCCGCCGCCTGATATGCTCCGGGGCGCCATTCACGGCTTGGACGGAAAGGCATGTGCCTCGGGCCCGGCGGGCCCGGCCTTCGGAGGCCTGTACCACCGCCATCGCCGTTGCCACCCGGGGCGGAATAAAAGAAGAGGGAGGCCTGAAGGCCTCCCTCTTCGGTATGGGGATCGAACGGTGTTATTCGACAACCTGAATGACCGGACTGTCGTTGTACCCGTTATCGGCGGAACTTGCCCAGCGGATCGTACCGCCGTTGGGTTCCGTGCCGCCCGTGGTGTTGGCTTCGCAATAGAACCGGATCTTGACGCTGCCGTCGCTGATACCGCGTGCGAAGGTCATTGTCTCGTCGATCTGCATATTGGCCGTCGGTACCAGATGCGTGTAGGTAATCTGTTCCCCGTTGACGGTTGCGGTCTGCGTGTCGGTCGCCGGTTTCCAGCTCGTACCGTCCATGTATTGCAGGCTCCAGTACTTCTGTCCGGTGCCGGAGATGCGCGTGAGACCCGTGAAACGAACCTTCGTGCCCGACTTGAAGTTCTTGACCGGAACTTCGAACAACCAGTAGTCGCCCTTCCATGCTCCCGTGACGTAAGGCTGTCCCGTACCGCCGATCATGCGCGTGCTGTTGGGGTGCAGGCTGCCGTCGGGGTTGAAGGTGTGGAAGTAGGAGATATAGCCTACGCCCGACGAGGCCATGAGCTTGTTGTTCTGCTCGAACTGCTCTTTCATGGCCGTGTAGTCCGTGCCCGAGGCGCCGTTGAAGAACCACTTTACCGGGGCGTCCAGACCTTCCAGCGGCCCGCCTTCCGCCAGGCTTTCCTGTGTCACGAACATCTCCTTGACGGCTTTGGTGCCGAGCACCTCGTCCGAGATGATCGAGAACGAAGCGGAGCGTTCGTCGAGCGAGAGGTTGCTGGTCGCTTTCACCGTCATGACATACTCCTTGTCCGCTTCGCCGGCCGAGGGCGTGACCTCGATCCATGCGTTCTCGGCAACCGAAATCGTCCAGTCCCAGTTGGATTTCACCTTGAAGGTGAATGCATTGGGCTGGTAGGCCGGGAACGGGGGCAGTGCCAGGTCGTCGCCGATGTCCTCGCTCGTAATCTCGATCTGCGGCGTGATGTCCTGCAGGATGTTCAGGTCGGCCCTGATGTCCTTGTACTGGCCGCTGCCCTTGAAGGCGATGCTGAAATCACGGCTCAGGGATGCCGGCTGCTCGGGATACTCCTCGATGTCGAGCGTGAAAGTCCCGTTGCCCGTCTCGGTGAAGGTTGCCCATTCGGCTTTTTCGGGTTCGTAGAACGGCGTCACGTTCGACGCGACCCTGATGTCGTAATGGGCGGCATAACGTCCCGCTACGATCTCGTTCGTCTCGATGTTGTTGACGACGAACCGGATGTAAGGTTCGTTGGCGCTCTGGTTGACGACGAGGGTCGTTTCGGTCTGCCTGCCGTCCGCATAGCGGAATACGACCGTCGCCGAACGCGGGGTGTTGGCGTCGTTATCGTCCAGGCAGAAGCGTACCTTGCCGTCGCCCTGGCCTGTCTTGGGGTAGAATTTGATCCAGTCTCCGTCCGTGGAGTTGCATTCGACACTCCAGTTGCAGTTCGAACGGATGTCGTAACGGATCAGTTCGAGCGTGGCGTCGCCGATGATGGCCTCGGCGTCGAAACCCAGGTCGGAGGAGGCGGTCACCAGCTTGCTCGATACGACGGTATTCTCCAGCCGGAAGTAGGGGCTGCCGCCCTCCGTGTCGTCGTCGCTGCACGAGACGAAGGCCGCCGGGATCAGGAGCAGCGCCGACATGGCCAGGCCCCTTATGTTGCGGAATATGTTTTTCGCGTTCATAGTGCGTTCGTTTTTAGATTATAAGTTCTCTTCGGCGATGACATTCTTGCGGAACGAGTGTTCCCACGGCTGCCCGGCATCCTTGGCGACGGCCTGGCCGCTCCACCAGATCGGGAAGACCATGGTGTTGTCGTTGATGGTACCGCCCTGTGCCTCGAATGCGGCCGTATAGTTCGCACGGTTGTTGGCGATCGCGATCGACGGATAGGGATAGCGGGCGATGAACTTGCCGCCCGTGGCGTTCAGCTCGATCGTTCCCATGCCGGTCTTGCACTCGGGATACCCCGTGCGGCGCATTTCGTGGTACATCTGGAAGCCGATGACCCAGAACAGCGAGAGCCATTTCTGCTCGGCGAGGCGCTGCTGGGTATTATTCCATTTTACGTGGTCGCTCGCCAGCAGTGCGGCGATGTTCTTCTGCGTGATGGCTACGGTTTTCAGTTCGATCTTGTTCGACGCGTTGAGTTCGGGGTAGGAGGCGTAAATGCCGTATTCGCCCCATTTCTGGCACGACGCGGTGATCGCCGCTTCGTAATACTCCTTGGCGGAGCCCGATATCCAGCCGTTCATCGCTGCTTCGGCCTTGATGAAGAGCAGCTCGTCGTAGTCGAGCATGTGGTTGGGGCGCGTGTCGCCCACCAGCGTTTCGTAATGCAGGTAGGGTTCGCGTTCGCTGATGGAGGTGATGCCGTTGTAGTTGATCGTACAGCCCGAGACGGCGCCGATCATTTCGCGGATCACATCGGGCTCGGTCGCACTGGGATACTGGACGTAACGGGGCTTGATCCAGATGCGCAGGCGCGGGTCGACGAAGCCGTCCGAAGCGTCGTAGAGCAGGTCGAGCAGTTGGGCGGCGACGTGGTGGTCGCTCGACAGGCTCTTGTCGTCGGGGAACGAACTGGAGTTGAAATAGGTCTTGTAATATTCCGCGCTGCCGGAGAACTTCACGGTGGCGTTGTCGTCGTTCGATTCGAAGACGGGGTATTTGCCCGGGTTGGAGATGATCTGGTTGATCTGCTCGCCGACCGTGGGGGTGAAGGCGTTGTTACGGCCGCTCACGCGCATCAGCAGGCGCAGGCGCAGCGTGTTGGTGAATTTCTGCCACTTGGCGATGTCGCCGCCGTAGATGCCGTCCTTGGTGGGGTCGTCCAGCCCCAGGCTGGCGTTGTAGAGCGAGTTGGCCAGTTCGAGCTCCTCCAGCATGGCCGTATAGACCTCCTGCTGCGAGTCGATATGCGGGGTGTTGATGCCCTCGCCGCCCTTGAGCGCCTCGCGGTAGGCGATCGAACCGAACATGTCGGTGAGGATCGACATGTTATAGACCTTCAGCGTCAGGCCGATGGCCTGGAAGTTGGGCTGGTTCTGCGCCACGGCCAGGTCGTACATGTGCTTGGCATTGCCGGCCCATTTGTACCCGAGGTTCCAGATGGCCTTGAAGTTGCCGTCGGCAAGGTTGTAGCAGTGTTCGCGGCGCGGTGTCGACTTGGCCACGGTGACCTGCGAAATTTCGTTGGCGATGCTCAGCATGTAGGACGAATAGCTGTTCGTGGAGCTGTAAATCAGCGGTTCGAGCAGTGCGATGGGGGCTACCGATCCTTCCGATTGTTTGTTCGGATTGGTGTTGTAATCCTCGAAATCGTTCGTACATGCGCCCGATGCGGCGAGCAGCGCGAGTATCAGGATATGTTTTGCGTATTTCATGGTGTTCGCGGTTTTAGAACTGAAGTTTGATGTTGATACCGTAGGTACGCGTCATCGGGAAGGTGACGGTTTCGATACCGGGGTAAATGTTCGTACCGTTGACCAGACCCGCCGCCTCGGGATCGAACTGCGGCCAGTCGGTGATGCAGAAGAGGTTGGTGGCGAAGAACCCGATCGACGCGCCCTGCAGGAACCGGGTCTTGGCCATCAGGTGTTTGGGCAGCTGGTAGTCGATGCGCAACTCCTTGAACTTGAGGAAGTCGGTGCTGAACGTGTTTTCGCGGCCGTTGTCGCGTACCCATTTGTAGGACTGGTAGTAGGTGTAGATGTTCTCCGTGACGGCGGTGTTCTTCTGGTAGGAAACCGTGCCGTCGCCGTTGTCCACGGCGTTGACGCCCTGCAGAACCAGGCCGTCGTCACGTCCGGCGAGCGAGTTCTTCAGTTTGCCCTGGTACGAGAGTGCGAAGTTGGTCACCGAGTAGGCCACGCCGCCGACCTGCGCCGTGAACTGCGCGCTCAGCGAGAGGTTCTTGTAGCGGAACGTCGTGCCGAAGCCTGCCTTCCAGTCGGGGATTACGCTGCCCAGGTGCTCGAACTTCTTGGAGTCGGTCTCCTTGGTCAGCAGCGGGTAGCCGGTCTTGGCGTTGATGATCTGCATGCCCGAGCAGTCGACCTGGTTGCCGTTTTCGTCCGTGTAGGTCGAACCCTCCGGCGCGTACTCGTAGTGGCTGGCCGAATAGAGCTGGTGCATGGACTTGCCCACGTACGAGTAGACGAATATACGGCTGCCGATGGTCGTCGAGGTCGAGGTCTGCAACGGCGTTGCGGGATCCCATCCGTTCTGCAGCTCGTTGAGTTTGTTCTTGTTGAGCGACCAGTTGCCGTTGATCTCCCAGTTGATGTCCTTCGTGCGGACGGGAACCATGCGGAACGTGACCTCGACACCCTTGTTGGTAATCAGGCCGGCGTTCATCTTGCGGGACGTACTGCCTGTTTCGGCGCTCGTTTCGGCGCTGATGATCTGGTTGCGGGTGCTGGTCTTGTAGAGCGCCACGTCGACATTGAGCCGGTTGCCCAGGAACTTGGTTTCCAGGCCGACTTCCCAGCTGCTGGTCTTTTCCGGGAGGATGTACGGGTAGTTGCTGGCCGTAGGCAGCGTGACGCCGCCCGGATAGTCCGTGGTCGAGTAGTCGTCGTAGAGCGAGAAGACCGAAGTGTCGTTACCCACCTGTGCCCACGAACCGCGCAGCTTGATCATGTTGACATGAGGGGAGTTGATCTTGAACGCCTTGTCGAGCAGGATGCTGGCCGATACCGACGGGTAGAAATAGCTCCAGTTGGAGGGAGCCAGCGTCGATGACCAGTCGTTGCGGGCCGTGAGGTCGAGGAAGTAGGTGTCGTCCCACGACAGGTTGACGAAGCCGTAAAGGCTGTTGGTCTGCCGGTTGCTGCGGTAGGGCGACGTGTCGAGGGCTACCGCGGCGTTGGCGAACGAATACATGCCGGGGCCTTCGCTGCTCAGCTGCGAGGCGGTGATGGTGGTCGAGTAGTACTTGTTGCGCAGGACGCTGCCGCCGAACGCCGCCGTGACGCCGAAGCGATCCCACAGCTTGTTGTACTTGAGCAGGAAGTCCGAGTTGTAGTCGTAGCGGCGGATGGTCTTCTCGCGGTACATGCCGTAGCGGTTGTCGAGCGACATGAAGGGTTTCTGCTGCGAGCGCCATTCGATATTGGCGTCGAAGCCGCCGCGCAGCGTGAAGGTCAGCTCGGGCAGGATCGTGAAGTCGATGCTCACGTTGCCGAAGATACGGTCACGATCCAGTTTGTTCAGCTCCTCGTACAGCGTGCGGTAGGGGTTGTGGCCCTCGAGGCTGTTGTAGATAAGCCCCGAAGTGGTGTTGTACTTGTCCTCGCCACTGCCTGCCAGGTAGTTGGCGTAGGTATAACGGCCCTGCATGTACTCGTCGCGGTAAGCCGAGATGGGGTTGGTGTTGTAGCCCCAGATCAGGCCGTACATGGGCGAACCCTGGCTGTAACCCGACATGGGCATGTTGTCGCTGTTCTTGCGGATGTAGTTGACCTTTGCCGCCAGTTTGATGGCCTTGCTGATCTTCTGGTTCAGGGCCAGTGCGAAGGTCTGCTGTTCGTAGCCCGAGTTGGGCGTGATCCAGTCGTTGCGCAGGTCGGTGAACGAGAAGCGCGTGCTCGTACCCTTGCCCGTCGAACCGTCGATGGTCACCGAGTTGCTCCACGTAACGCCCGTTTCGAAGAGGCCGGTGAACCAGTCGTCGGCGTATACCCACGGCAGGGGGGTGAACTCCCCGGTCTCCCAGTTCTTCGACATGTAGAGGTAGCGCAGCTTGCTGGAGTCGAAATGCTCGCCGTACGTGTAGCGCGAAATCTGCTGGCGGACGGGCTGCCCGTCATAGGTCATCGTGCCGGGAAGGCCCCATGCCGATGCGACGCGGTTGGTGAGCGACGTGGTGACGGCCGAGGGGCCGTATTCCTCCTGGAATTCGGGCCAGAAGCCTGCGGTCTCGAAGGTCACCGAACCGTTGTAGGTAACGCCGATACCGCGCTGTTCGCGGCCCGACTTGGTGGTGATGAGCACCACGCCGTTCTGGCCCATCGAACCATAAAGCGCGGCTGCGGCGGGGCCCTTGAGGACGGAGACGTTCTCGATGTCGTCGGGGTTGAGGTCGGAGATCGGGTTACCGAAGTCCACCGGGGCGTTGCTGTTGGCGTAGTTGGCGCCCGAACCGGATGCTACCGAGCCGTTGCTCATCGGGATACCGTCGATGACGAACAGCGCTTCGTTGGCGCCGTAGTTGAGCGACGTGTCGCCGCGCAGCGTCACACGTACCGTACCGCCGGGGCCGGTGCCCGCTGAGGACATCGACATACCGGCGACCTTGCCGTTGAGCCCCGTCACCCAGTTGCTCGATATGGATTTGGTGAGTTCGTCGCCCGAGACTTTCGAAACGGCATAGCCGACCGATTTCTCCGAGCGGGTCAGGCCGAGTGCCGTGACGACCACTTCGTCGATCTTCTGCGCCGATTCTTTCAGCGTGACATTGACCGTGGTGCGGCTTCCGACCGTGACCTCCTGCGGGTCATAGCCCAGCGACTGGAAGACCAGCACGTCGTTGTCGCTGCCCACATGGATCGTATAGGTTCCGTCTGCGTTCGAAATCGTGCCTGTCGCAGTCCCCTTCAGGATGACGGTGGCCCCGACGAGCGGGCTTTTGCCGTCCGTGTCGAACACGATGCCCGTGATGTTGCGGCTTTGGGCCCAGGCGGCCGAAGCGACCAGCAACATTACCGCGGTTGCCAAAGCATTCCGTATGTATGTTTTAAGCTTCATATTGTTGATTTTTTTTGATTCGGGTTTTTTTGTCGAACGGCTGCGGTCGTCCTGCGGGCGGCCGCAGCCGTCAAGGTCGGTTTAGGGTACGATCTGTATTCTCGGGCTGTCGGCCGTTCCGGCTCCGGCCCAGCGCATCGTCCCGCCGTTGGGCTTGGCGAGTGCGCCCTTGCCGCTGGCCTGCCAGTTGGCCGCGCAGACGAACCGGAATTCGATGTTGCCGCCGGAGATCGCATTGGCATAGGTGACCGTCACGTCGACCGTGATGTTGGTCTTCCCGTCGGCTTTCATGGCGTGGGTGTAGGAGACCTCTTCCCCCGTTTCCGTGGTCGTTTGCAATGCCGCGGCGGGTTTCCAGGTGCCGCCGTCGTTGTACTCCATCCGCCAGAATTTGTGGCCGGTGGCTGAGGTGCGGGTGATCGCCGTGAAGCGGACTTTGGTGCCTGCGTCGAGGTTCGTCACTGGGACGGCGAACGTCCAGTAGTCGCCCGGCCAGCCGCCCGTGATGTACGGATGGCCCGTACCGCCGACGATGCGTTCGCATTTCTTGTCAGGATCGCTCGGTGCCGTGTGCGTATAGGAGAGGTACCCCGGCCCCGACTGGGCCAGCACCGTGTTGTACGGGCTGTCGGGCCCGCCCTTGAAGTCCTGGGCGTAGTTGTCCATATCCTCTTCCGAGAACGACCATTGTACGGGAGACGCCAAGTCCCATTTCACCGTTCCTGGCGATACGGGCTGCTGCGAAAGCGCGATCTTCTCGGTAAGGGTTGCATCGCCCTCGGCCGCCGTGATCGTAAACTCGCCGAAGCGGCGGAACGAGAGGTTCTGCTCAAGCGCCTTGACCGTTACCTCCACGTCGGTGTTGGCGGCACCCTGCCCGGGGCTCACCTCGTACCATGCCGCAGCGCCCGATGGGGCGATCGTCCAGGGATAGGGGGCGTTGACCGTGAATTTCACCTCGGCACCCGATTCTGCGGGGTTGTCGCTGAGCTCCAGCGTATTGTCCGTCAGCCCTTCGATGGTGATCTGTGCC
Organism: Alistipes sp. UBA1686; assembly: GCF_002320215.1. Taxonomy (NCBI): domain Bacteria; kingdom Pseudomonadati; phylum Bacteroidota; class Bacteroidia; order Bacteroidales; family Rikenellaceae; genus Alistipes; species Alistipes sp. UBA1686. The sequence continues at coordinate 51,680 of NZ_DCKA01000011.1, read as the reverse complement.
CCGGAAGCCTGCGTGACGGCAACCTTCTCGATCTCTGCGCCTTCCGACTTGATGATGATATGGCCCGTGCGGCTTTCGCCTCCGGAGTTCCTGCCTACTTCCACCTTGGTGGTGATGTAGGGCAGCCCCGTGGCCTTGACGGTCGCCACGCCGTTCGAGAGCGATGCGCCGTTGTTGGCGCCCGTTACCGTCGACGGGTCTGCGTCGCCGCAGCGTACGGTGGTGATCGTCAGCCAGTCGCAGTCGGTCTCTGCCGTCCAGGCCTTGTTGACGCGCACCGAGCAGGTCAGCGTGCCGCCTTCGGCAACCACCATGCTGTTGGCATCGAAGAGACTCGGATCGGAAGTGTTGACGATCTCCTTGTCTAACGGGGTGACGAGTGCCTCCGGTGCCGGGGCTTCGGGGTTCTCGTCCTTGGCGCGCGTCACGGTGATGTTGTCCAGGTAGAGGCGGCACTTCACTTCGCGCTCGCTGCCGAAGGTGATGCGGGTTTCGTTCGTAGCGCCGTAGACGATCAGCGAGTAGCGCGTCCACTCCCAGACGTTCTTCACTTCGACCAGCGCGGAGGTTTCCACCAGGTCGCCGATCGTGCCGGGGCCTTCGATCGTGACGTCCATGTGGTCATCGCCGTTGTCCACCGTGCCGCCTGCCGACGAATAGGCGGCTGCGTCGAACTGCACGAGCAGCGTCGCGGCCTTGCCGGCGTCGATGCCCGTGAGCGCGGGAATCGTGATGGCGCCCATGTTGGCGGTCTTACCCAGCTTGACATGGCCTTCGTAACGGGCATATACCGAGGGGGTGTAGGTGTAGCCCTTGGCCGCTACGGCCTCTTTCATCCCGTCGGTCGAAAGGGCGAACTCGTTGCCGTTCGTGCCGTCGATCGATACGCTCGGCCAGCCGTACTTGGTGTAGGGGCTCACCCAGTTGTCGGGAATCCACTGGAAGTCGTCGCTGAAGAAGACGTATCCCTCGGCATGCGTGTCCTTGGGCATGTAGGGCGCCTGAACCAGCTCGATGATCTCTTCGGCGGTGTTCTCGCCGAATTCGGCGTCACCGGCCGTGATCGTGATTTTCGACTCGTGGCGTTCGTCGGTGGTGTTGGCCTTGGGCGTGATGGTGACTTGGGCCGCAGAGCCGGCCTTGCCGCTCTTGGGCGCTACCGTCAGCCAGGTCTCGTTCTCCACCGTGAGCGTCCAGTCGTAGGATGTCTCGACGGTGAAGACCACCGGATCCGTATCTTCGGCTTCGAATGCCAGCAGGCGTTCGTCGAGCCCCGTTATCACGATGCCGGCCGCCAGGTAGGCGTCCTGCGAAAGCGGGATGCTCTTCTCCGTCAGGCAGGGATGGAGGTTGTTGCCGCTGTTGGCGCGGATGGTGAATTCGCCGTCGCGCGCCTCGCCCTGGTTCAGGGCCGGGGTGACGGTGACCTGGATATTCTGGCCCGCCTCGCCCTTGTTCGGGGTGACGACGAACCAGCCTGCGGTCTTGGTGATCTCCCAGGGCGCGTCGACGTTCATGGTGAATGTATGCGGGGTCAGTGCCGAATAGAGGAACTTCAGTCCTGCATCGGGCAGGTTTTCGGTGGAGAGTGCCGGGGGAATGGGGTTCCCCGAATCCCCTTCGGTGTCGTCGTCGCTGCACGCCGCGGCTCCCAGGAGCGTGACGCATAATAATGACCACAACCATTTGTTCATTATACGCTTCATTGTCTTAAGGTTTTTTGAGGGTTATTTGGTCACGTCGGTCGTGAGCGCCTTGGGCCGGGTCATCGACTCCGTGCTAACGTTGCCGAAGCGGTCGGTAACCGATATCTCCAGCGTGGAAGACGCCGAGGAGGCCGTAACCTCGAACATATGCATGCAGGAGGTCGAGGGGAAGGTGAGCGTGCCGTTGTTGGCCGCGCCGCGCGGGATGTCGTACGAAATGCTGTGCAGCGGGTCTTTCTTGCTCCAGACCTGTTTCACGTCGAGCGGGGTTCCGTTCTCCGTCACGGTGACCGTCCAGCCCGGCTCGTAGGCCCAGACGTTGATGTAGACGGCATTTTCGCCCACCGTCGAATAATCCTTGTCGCGGTTTCGCATGTCGTTGCCTGCGGCGAAGGCCTTGAGTGCCGTGGCGTCGGTGGCCCAGTACTCCTTGACCTCGTTCATGTCGTAGGTGATGAACTGCTTTTCGATGGGAAGCCCCGTGGCTTTGTACTGCCATCTGAGGTCGGTTCCGTCGACCGTGAAGATCTTGTAACCCGCGGGCGAACCGTCGGTGCAGACGTTGTTGTTGCCGTACTGCTGCGTCCACCACCAGGTGCCGCAGACCGCCGCGATGTTCTGCTCGTAGACGTTCGCATAGGTCGGCGACTGGATATTGCGGTTCACGTGCGTGTGCCCCGTGACGAAAGTCACGTTGCTGAAGCCGGCGAAGCAGCTCAGGATTTTGTCGATGTCGGCCTGGGTCTGGAGCGCTACGCTCACGCCGCCGCTTCCGCTGTACGAGTAAAGCGGGCAGTGGCATCCCACGACGATCGGGGTCGATTTGTCGACATGGGTGAGTTCCTCCTTGAGCCATGCCAGCTGCCGGTCGTCGAAGCGGCGGTTGTAATTGCGCGAACCGACCGTACCCTGCGAGCCGCCCGTGTTGAGGTACTCGGTGTTGTCGAGCATGATGTAGTGTATCCGGCCGATGTTCATGGCGTAGTAAACCGGGCCCATGTGTTGGCGGTAGGGGCCTTCGGCGCCGAAATCGGAGGCTACATAGGGGTCGTTGTCGTGGTTACCCATCACCGACCACATCTGGAAATTGAAATCCTCGACGGTCTGCTTGCATTCGGGCAGCGCCCACTTGTTGTCGTACCAGTAGCCGTCCCACGAGAAATCGCCCAGGTTGAGGCAGTATACCTTTCCGGGTGCGGCGGAGTTGTAGGCCGATGTCAGCTCCTTGACGAAGCCGTCGGCGAACTGAACGTAATCTTTCGGGGTGTTGCGGTTGGCCAGGTGCATGTCCGTGGCCACGAGCATGGTGTGGGAGTCGTTGTCGGCCCTGAGCAGCTGGAAGTCGAGTTGTTCGACGGTGTTTGCGTCGAGCGTGCAGGGCTGCCAGAACTGGGGCATCGCCTTGACGGTGGGGACGTCATAGCCCGCAGGCAGGATGACGAAGGCGAGTTCGTTGCGTTTTTCGGAATTGAGCCAATAGAAACCGTTGGCGTCGGTCTTGGTGATCAGGTCGCCGTCCGAGACAAGGACGTCGGCGATGCCTTGTCCTGCCAGGTGGACGATACCCTTGATCGTCGCGCCCTCCTTGTCCGGTACGGTGACGCCGCCCAGGGAGAGGTTGAGCTTGGCGGAGCCCAGTGCCTGCTCTTCTGCGCCGCGCTGCAGGGTGAATTCGCAGTCGCCGTCGGCGGCGTTCTGGGGAATGGTGAAGGTCAGCGAAGAATCGTCAGCACCCTTGACCGGCGCTTCGAACTTCCCCCCCCCTTGCTCCAATAGGAGTTTGTCCGTAGCCATGAACCCGCGGCCGCGGATCACGGCGTCGCCGCCCCAGTTGCCCGAGATGGTCTTGCCCAGGTCGACGTCGATGGCCAGTTGTACGGTCATCTTGCTCGATCCGAGCACCTGGTAGTCCTGTGCCCGGTTGAGCACGACCTTATAGACGGTCTGGTCTGCCGCGCCGTCGGGTATGACAAACGTCAGCAGTTTTTCCGATGCTACCGTGGTCGCTGCCGGGAGATCCTCGCCGGCGCGTAACGCGATGGCGTCGCCTTGGGCGAAGCCGTAGCCGGAAACGGAAACCTCCATCCCGCGGTAGACGGTCATCGAGGTCGGAATAACTACATCGGTGACCAGCCGGCCATCGTTGTAGATCTCCTTGTCGCTGTCGTCACAACCGGCCAGTCCGACCGGCAGGGCGACGAGCAGCAACCCGGCGATTAAAGTAATCAGTTTTTTCATAGGCTATTGATGATTTTGGTGTTGGTGTCCTGTATGTCAGTCGGTGTGCCCGAGTGCGATGCGCTCCGAGTAGCGGCGGCCGAATCGGTCGGTGGCGACCACCTCCACCTCGCGGGCCGATGCCGAGGGGCGTGCCGTGAAATAGAAGTTCGTCGGGCGTGGGCGCTGGACTTTGGAGATTTTCCTCCCGGCGGCCTTCAGCGAATCGATGTGTGCGGTATAATCGGGGTCGTCGAGCGTCGTACGCTGCATGGCGCCGCGGTAACGGCCGTCCTCATACCATACGACCGTCCAGTACGAATCCCAGTTCCACACCTTTGCCACGACGCTGGCCGGGTGCTTGGCCACCTGGCCGGGGTGCCATACGCGGATCTGCCGTGCCGGGGACTCGCCCAGGCTCCGGTATTCCCACGAGAATTCCCCGCCGCATTCGCGGAACAGCTGGAAGCCCTTGGGCGTACCGTCCCAGTTGATCGGATCCCACCAGAGGTTGCCGCAGACCTGCGCTACGTTGTGCTCCGTGACCCCCTCGCGGATGTCGTAATTCGAGTTGAGGTGCGTATGCCCGGTGATGAAGTGCAGTTCGTGCCCGGCGAAGGCGTCCATCAGCCTCTCGGCCGACTCCATGACGCGGTTCCCGAGCCACGATTTCATGGCCGGGGCATGCATCGCGATGCAGACGCGCGACCCTGCAGGCAGGCGTTCCGCATAGGCGGCGGCCCAGCGCAGTTGCATTGTGTCGATCTGCTCCTCGTATTTCTTCGCGCCGTGGTAAACGATGTCGTCGAGTACGATATAGTGTGTGCGCCCCATGTCGAAGGCATAATAGGTGGGGCCGAAATGGCGGCGGTAGTTTTCCGTCGCCTCGCGGTCGGTGTATTTGTTCAGGTCGTGGTCGTGGTTGCCGATCACGCCGTATACGGGTACCCCGAGCCCGGCGAACTCCGCTTTCACGCCTGCGAAGAGTTCAGGGGAGTCCCATACGATGTCCCCGAGCACGATCGCGGCCTGGTTCGCGCCCCGCGTCCTCCCGTTATCGGTTGCCGCCTGCAATGCGGGCATGACTTCGCTCCGTAACCGCCGGAAATGCTCTTCGGTCTTAGGCTGCGGGTCGGCGATCGCCAGCAGTTCGTAGCATCCGTCCGGGCCGGGCCACGGTTGCAATTCGAAGTCGTAGCGTTTGGCCGCCGGGTCGTATGCGCGGTAGAATTGCGGGATGCCCCCATCGAGCGGAGCCAGGTAGCCGGACGGGGTCACCAGACTGATGAACAGCGCCTGGTCGTCGGCATCGAGCGTGAATATGCCCTGCTCATCGCTTTGCGTGAACGTATAACCGTCGGTTACGGCCACGCCGCCCATCGGCTTTCCGCCGCATTTGACCGATCCCCGTATCGGGCGGGCTGCGGCTACGGCGCCGAGGCTGCAGGCCAGCAGGAAAAGTAACAGGTTTTTCATGGCCGGGTCTTTTCGAATGGTTTCTTTATATTATAGGTGGGAGCCTGTGTCGCTCCGGCTGCAAAAATATTTTAATAATTGGCTTCGTGCGTCGTTGTCACCGGAATGTAATCCTTTTTTCATACCCTGGCAATCGGCTGCTGCTGCGAAAGCTTGTCACTGAAACGGATGCAGGCCGCGGGTGCTGCCCGCGGTTTGCCTTTTACGGTCGTGATTGGATCTCGTGCCGCTTTTTACCTTTTTTGGGTTTTTCGGTTGTATTTGTGTTTTTTATTGTGATGTGTAATATTTTTAATTTCATTATGAAACAAAAATAAATCTTTAATTTTATTTTCCAAAATAAAACACAAAAAAACTGGGCGAAATGTCTGCTTTTTTGAGAAAGAGTGGTTTTGAATCGAAATGTACGCCCTCCATTCCGTCCTGGCCGCGGAAATAAAAATCCCCGGACTTTCCGAAGTCCGGGGTCGGGGAAACGCGTGTCGGCCGTGTCAGAATACGCCGAGGTTGTCGAGGAAGATCAGCAGCAGCACGGCCGGGCAGACGTAGCGGAGCAGGAAGCTGAACAGGCCGTAGATGCGGAATTTCAGCTCTCCGTCGTTGGTGATCTGTGCCTTGAGGATGTGGTGGTCGAGCTTCCAGCCCACGAAGATGCAGGTGAAAAGCCCGCCTGCCGGCAGTAGGATGTTGGCCGTCAGGAAGTCGAGCGAATCGAAAAGTGAGAGCCCGGCGATCTTCCAACTGCCCAACGCACCCAGCGACAGCGATGCCAGCGACGCCAGGGCGGCCGTGGCGGCAGTCGTCAGCCATGCCGCAGCCTTGCGGCTCAGGTGCCACTCCTCGTGCAGGTAGACCGTGACTACCTCGTGCAGCGAGATGGTCGAGGTGAGTGCTGCGACGACCAGCAGCAGGAAGAAAATCGACGACCACACCATGCTCAGCGGCATGCCGTTGAAGATACTCGGCAGGGTGATGAATACGAGCGACGGCCCCGACGAAGGCTCGATGCCTACGCTGAATACCGCCGGGAAGATCACCACGCCGGCCAGTATGGCCACCAGCGTGTCGAGGATGGTGACGTTGAGCGCCGTGTGGCGCAGGTTCGTGTCCGGTTTGAAATACGAGGCGTAGGTCACCATCGTGCCGATGCCGATCGAAAGCGAGAAGAACGCCTGCCCCAGTGCGACGAGCACGGTCGTGGGCGTCACCTTCGAGAAGTCGGGGGCGAAGAGGAACTTCAGCCCGGCTTCCCCGCCCGGCATCAGCAGCGAATGTACCGACAGTACGATCAGAATCAGGAACAGCAGCGGCATGAGGATTTTAGCCGAGCGTTCGATGCCTTTCTGCACGCCCATGGCGATCACGAAATGGGTTGCGAGGACGAACAGGCAGGTGTAGACGACCGGCCTCCAGGGATTGCTGATAAAGTTCTCGAAGAGACTCTTGTACTGCTCGGCGGTCGAGAAACGGGCGATACTGCCCGTCACCGAGTGTACCATGTATTCGGCCGTCCATCCCGATACTACGAAGTAGAACCCCAGGATCAGGAATGCGGCCAGCACGCCGTTGTAACCCAGAAAACTCCACCGTGGGTTCAGCGCCCGGTAGGCACCCACGGCATTGCGGTGCGAAGCACGCCCCACGGTGAACTCCGCGATCATGAGCGGCAGCCCCAGCAGCAGGACGCAAAGGATGTAGATTATCAGAAATGCCCCGCCGCCGTTGTCCCCGGCTACATAGGGGAAGCGCCAGATGTTGCCCAGCCCCACGGAACTTCCCGCGGCGACCAGCACGGCGCTCAATTTGCCACCCAAGGTGGCGCGACTCTCCTTGTGATGCATAACCTAACCTGTTTATTATCGCAAACGGGTGTGCGCATGCATGCGCACACCCGCCCTATTTCTCCAGCACGACGCTCACCTTCTCGAGCTTTCCGCCCAGCGGCGGCGCCAGTTTCGAGACGGTGCATTTTACGTGCCGCACCTGCGGGAAGGTGGCGTAAACTGCCTCGATGATGTTCGTCGCCACCCGCTCGATGGTGTGCTGCGTGATTCGCATCTGCATCTCGACGACTTCGTAGGCCGTCAGGTAGTTGACGGTCTTGCGCACGTCGTCGTCCGTGGCCGCATGGCCCAGTTCGGCCGTCAGTTCCAGGTCGACCGTGAAGCGGTTGCCTACCTTGCGTTCCAGCTCGTAGCAGCCGTGCAGCGCGTGGAATTCCATGCGCGTCAGGACGATGCGGTATTCCATGCTACTCGGCGATTACGAGGTAGTAGTTCTTCTTACCCCTCTGTACGAGCAGGTATTTGCCGGCGATCAGGTCGGCCTCGCCCACCGTACGTGCCGGGTCGGCGACCTTCTCCTTGTTGAGCGACACGCCGCCGCCCTGCACCATCTTGCGGCATTCGCCCTTCGAGGGAAACACCTGCGTTTTTTCGGCGCACAGATCGACGAACGGCAGGCCCAGCTCGGCACGGGCGATGCGGAACTGCGGCACGCCCTCGAACACCTGCAACAGGGTCTCTTCGTCTATTTTGCGCAGCGCCTCCGACGTCGAGCCGCCGAAGAGGATCGCCGAGGCTTCGACCGCCTTTTCGTACTCCTCCCTGGAGTGGATCATCGTGGTGATCTCCTGCGCCAGCCGCTTTTGCAGTACGCGCAGGTGGGGCGCCGCCTCGTGTTCGGCGGTCAGCGCCTCGACGGTTTCACGGTCTAACAGCGTGAAGATGCGGATGTAACGCTTGGCGTCCTCGTCGCTGACGTTGAGCCAGAACTGGTAGAACTTGTAGGGCGAGGTATAGCGCGCATCGAGCCATACGTTGCCGCTCTCGGTCTTGCCGAATTTCGTACCGTCGGCCTTGGTGATGAGCGGGCAGGTGATGGCGAATGCTTCGGCCTCGTTGCCCAGTTTGCGGCGGATCAGCTCCGTTCCGGTGGTGATGTTGCCCCACTGGTCGGCGCCGCCCAGCTGCACCTTGCAGTTCATCGTCTGGTAGAGGTGCAGGAAGTCGAAGCCCTGTACCAGCTGGTAGGTGAACTCGGTGAACGACATGCCGTCGCCCTCGCCGCTGAACCGTTTCTTGACCGAATCTTTGGCCATCATGTAGTTGACGGTGATGCACTTGCCGATATCGCGGATGAATTCCAGAAACGAAATGTCCTTCATCCAGTCGTAGTTGTTCACCAGCACGGCCGCGTTCGGGGCGTCCGACTCGAAGTCGAGCAGTTTGGCCAGCTGGCGCTTGATCGCCTCCTGGTTGTGGCGCAGCGTGGGTTCGTCGAGCAGGTTGCGCTCCTGCGACTTGCCCGAGGGGTCGCCGATCATGCCCGTCGCGCCGCCTATAAGCGCCAGCGGACGGTGGCCGCACATCTGGAAATGCTTGAGGATCATTACGCCCACCAGGTGGCCGATATGCAGCGAGTCGGCCGTGGGGTCGATGCCCAGGTAGGCCGTCGTCATCTCTTTTTCGAGTTGTTCCTTCGCGCCGGGCATGATCGTGTGGATCATCCCGCGCCATTCGAGTTCTTCGATGAAATTCTTTGTTGCCATTTTTATTGTTCGTTCTTTTTATTCTACTTCCAAGTCCAGTGCTTTGCGGAGTTCCGCGACGAGCGGGTTCTTCTCCGTGATGTAGCGGACGCGGTCTTCGAGCTTGATCGGGCGTGCCGCCCGGATCTCTTCATTGACCGTGACCTCCAGTTCGATCATACCCTCGATGCCCGCCAGTTCGGCGATGCGCATCAGCATCCCGGTCTTGCTGCGCAGGATCTCCTCGCGCAGCTCCGTCGTCGGTACGCTCACCGAGATCGTGTTGTCGCGGAACGTCATCAGCTCGAAAGCCGGCACGAAGCGCGGGCGTTTCTCCTTGATGAGGTTCAGTATCCTGCTGCGGGCGTGCTCCAACTTTTCGGCACAGTCCGGGTCTATGCGCACGGTTTCGGGTTCGTCGGGCGTTTCGCCGTCCGACAGCTCCTCGTCGGGGTCGCCGCCTGCCGAGGCGAGCAGCTCCGAGAGCGACGCGCCCGAAATCAGCGGCCGCCGCATCATCCCCGGTGCAGGCTGTACCGGGAGTGTTCCCTGTGCAGCCGGGCCGGCGGAGGTACCCGCTGCCGGCCTTCCGGCCGGGGACGCGGCAGGCATTGCTGCGGACGTCGCTGCGGAAGGGGGTGCCGTTGCGGCTCCTGCTGCTTGCGCTGCCGGTTGTGCCGTTGCGCTTGCCGGGGCTGCGGGGTTGCCGGAGGCGCTTGTCGCCGGGGCGTTCGTTGCCGGATTGCCGGTCGCGGTAATCCCTGCCGATTGTGCCGTTGCGGCTGCTGGCTGCCCGGCCGCTGCCGGAGCCGCCGCAGATGCGGGGCCCGCCGTGCGGGGGGGGAGGGTAGGAAGGGGATATTCCCCGGAAGATGTCAGAGAGTCATTTTTTTTTTGGCCGAGCCCTGCGATCTTCATCAGGCCCAGCTCGACGAGCAACCGTTGGTTGGACGATTGCCGGATCTTCCCGTCGAGCTCCGTCAGGCAGGAGATGGCTCCGAACAGGAACTCGACACTGCAGGCGCCCGCCTGCGTCCGGTATCGTTCGAGCAGCGTCCCGGTCATTTCGATCAGCCGCAGCGTTTCGGGGCGCTTGGCCATCAGCAGGTCGCGCATGTGGCGGTTCAGCCCCGCCATGAAGGTCTGCCCCGAGAAACCCCGCGACAGCACGCTGTCGAAGGTCACCAGCGTATCGACATAGTTGCCCGCGAGCAGCATCTCCGTGACGCTGAAGTAGGTGTCGTAGTCCAGGACGTTGAGCGTCTGGGCGACGTTGCGGTAATCGAGCGCCTTGCCGCAGAACGACACGGCCTTGTCGAACATCGACAGGGCGTCGCGCATACCCCCGTCGGCTTTCTGGGCAATGAGGTTGAGCGACTCTTCGTCGGCTGCGATGCCCTCCTGCGAGGCGATGTATTTGAGGTATTCGACGCCGTCCTCGACGCGGATGCGATTGAAATCGTAGATTTGGCACCGCGAGAGGATGGTCGGGATGATCTTGTGTTTTTCGGTCGTCGCGAGAATGAAGATCGCATGTGCGGGCGGCTCTTCGAGCGTCTTGAGGAAGGCGTTGAACGCCGCCGCCGAGAGCATGTGCACCTCGTCGATGATGAATACCGAGTAGCGCCCTACCTGCGGGATGATGCGCACCTGTTCGATCAGCGTGCGGATATCTTCCACCGAGTTGTTCGACGCGGCGTCCAGCTCGTGGATGTTCAGCGAGCGCCCTTCGTTGAACGAACGGCACGATTCGCATTCGTTGCAGGCCTCCGATCCGTTGGGGTTCAGGCAGTTGATGGCCTTTGCGAAGATGCGGGCACAAGTGGTCTTTCCCACGCCGCGGGGGCCGCAGAACAGATAGGCATGTGCCAACTGCCCGCGCTCGATCGCATTTTTGAGCGTGGAGGTGATATGTTTTTGTCCGACGACCGAGGCGAAGGTCGCGGGGCGGTATTTCCGTGCGCTGACGATAAAATCACTCATAGTAGCGCAAAGATACGAATTAAGAATTAAATTAAAAATGAAACCCGCCTACAAAATGACAGCCCTCTCCCCATACCCGGGCAAAGGGCTGTGCCTGGCGGGCCGGGCAGCCTGTTGCACCCGCCCCTCCGGGCTGCCTGCCGTTTTTATTTGGCGGCGGCCTTCCGCAGTCCGAGGAGCCCGAGCAGTCCCGGGTGCGACGGTTGCGTCCGCTTGGCGGGCGGCAGGGAGATTTGCGATCCCATCAATTCCTGAAACTCCTGGCTGAATCCCGTATCCATACCTGCAGATGAGGTGAATGTCAGTTCCCCGAATACGGGGTTTCCGGCGACTTCGTAAAGGTCGACCCGTACTTGGGGGAATCCTGATGAGAGCCGTTTGGCCGCATCGAGCATCCGGTCGAGGGATGCCGGACGCGGGATATCACACTGATGTGGGTCGTAATATTTTCCGGTGACGTAATGACCTATGTTTTTCCATGTCCTGGCATCGTACAATCCTGTTTTGACGTCGGATGGCGATTTACGGTTGTAGCAGACCATGCAACAATAGGGGTTGCCATCGAAACAGTAGAATTTATAGTCGATGAGCGAATTGCCGAATGCTGGTTCTGAGGGAAGGAGGCGTTCGGCGATAATGCGGGGTTTAATACCAAAATAGTGGTGTTCGGCCGTCATGCGGCCGAATTTCTTTCGCAGGGTGTGGTTGAGTGTACGGCGGATCGACCGGATATCGGCTTTTTGCCTGTCGTTCACGATGATAACTTGTCCGTAGCCGTTGTTGGTTTTCAGCACGAACGTGTCGGGGAGATTCCCCCTCCCGCTGAAGTCTATCTCCTCTGCGGATTCCCATACACCGTATAATTCGTTGAGCATCCATCCCAGCCCGCATTGCTCGACATACTCGCGGACGCGGTAATTGTCGGCCAACTGCGACCAGCGCGAAGTGTCCGAGTAGAGCATCATCCAGAGGACTTTTTCGTTGAAGGTTCGGGGGTTTTCGAGGTCGGGGTCGTTGCCGAATCGTTGCCGGTAGCGTATCCTGACCAGTTTTTCCGGGTTACGGTACGCATAGTAGCGCATCTGCAACCGCTGCCATTTGCGCAGCAGGAACGGGGGTTTACGGTATGTCATGAACGTGAAGAGTGAGAGTTAGGTGTTGCGAAGATAATACATTTCGGGCGATGTCCTGCTGTTTTATGCCGTATTGTGTAACTCTTCTGCAAAACAGCTGCCGTTTTGGCGCCTCGTGTCAGTCCCGTGTGTGACAAAGGATGACACATTGGCCGGAAAGCCGGGTTGGCAGGCGTTTTGCGGGTGTAGTATACGAAAGTTTGAAAAACAAATTATCAGAGATATGAACATCAATACGTTAACTGTAAAAGCGCAGGAGGCTCTGCAAAGTGCATTGTCTCTTGCCCGGGAGCGCGGACAGCAGGCTGTCGAGCCGCTCCATATTCTGAGCGTGCTTGTCCGCGAGGACGATTCGCTCGCCACGTTCCTCCTGGGGCGTGTCGGGGTGAATGTCCGCGGCCTGCGCGACGAGGCCGGCCGGGCCGTCGCGTCCCTGCCGAGGGTCGAGGGCGGCGGCGACCAGTTCTTTTCGCAGGACTCCTCGAAGGTGATCCAGCGTGCCGTGGACTTTACCCGGAACTTCGGCGACAAATATGCGTCGGTCGAGCACCTGCTGCTGGGGCTTATCGCCGAGCGCGGGCAGGCCGCCGACATCCTCAAGCGCAGCGGCGCCACCGAGAAGGAACTCCTTGAGGCGATCCGCACCTTCCGCAAGGGGGCTACGGTCGATTCCCAGACCTCCGAGCAGCAGTTCGATGCGCTGGGCAAGTATGCCATCAACCTCAACGAACAGGCCCGTTCGGGCAAGCTCGACCCGGTGATCGGCCGTGACGAGGAGATCCGCCGCGTGTTGCAGATCCTCTCGCGGCGTACCAAGAACAACCCGATCCTCGTGGGTGAGGCGGGTGTCGGCAAGACCGCCATCGCCGAGGGTATCGCACACCGGATCGTCGACGGCGACGTGCCCGAGAATCTGAAGTCGAAGGTGATCTACTCGCTCGACATGGGTGCCCTGATCGCGGGTGCCAAGTACCAGGGTGAATTCGAGGAGCGTCTGAAGGCTGTCGTGCAGGAAGTCGTGGCCAGCGACGGCGACATCCTGCTGTTCATCGACGAGATCCACACCCTCGTGGGCGCCGGCAAGTCGTCGGGTGCGATGGACGCCGCCAACATCCTCAAGCCTGCACTTGCGCGGGGCGAACTGCGGACGATCGGCGCCACGACGCTCGACGAGTTCCAGAAGTATTTCGAGCAGGACAAGGCCCTCGAACGCCGTTTCCAGAAGGTCATGGTCGACGAACCGAGCCCCGAGGATGCCATTTCGATCCTCCGCGGCCTGAAGGATCGTTACGAAAACCACCATCAGGTGCGGATCAAGGACGAGGCGATCGTGGCCGCCGTCGAGTTGTCGACGCGTTACATTACCTCGCGGTTCCTGCCCGACAAGGCCATCGACCTGGTGGACGAGGCGGCCTCGCGGCTGCGGCTGGAGATGAACTCCGTGCCCGAGGAGATCGACACCCTCGACCGGCGTGTGCGCCAGCTGGAGATCGAACGCGAAGCGATTCGCCGCGAGAAGGACAAGGAGCGCGTCGAGCACCTCACCAAGGAGATCGAGGAGCTCAAGGCCCGTGACGCCGAGATGCGTGCCAAGTGGCAGGGGCAGCGCGACCTCTTGAAAAAGATTCAGTCGAACAAGGACAAAATAGAAGCCCTGAAGATCGAGGCGCAGCAGGCCGAGCGCCAGGGCGATTACGGCAAGGTGGCCGAAATCCGCTACGGCAAGATCCAGGAGGCGGAGAAGGAGATCGCCGCGTTCCAGGAGGAGTACAAACTGGCGTCGGCCAACGGCTCGATGATCAAGGAGGAGGTCGATGCGCAGGACGTCGCCGAGGTGGTGTCGCGCTGGACAGGCATCCCCGTGACGCGCATGCTGGCTTCCGAGCGCGAAAAACTGCTGCACATGGAGGACGAGCTGCACAAGCGCGTCATCGGGCAGGAGCAGGCCATCGCCGCCATTTCCGACGCCGTGCGCCGTTCGCGCGCCGGGCTGAACGACCCCCGCAAACCGATCGGCTCGTTCATCTTCCTCGGCACCACCGGTGTCGGTAAGACCGAGCTGGCCAAGGCGTTGGCCGAGTTCCTCTTCAACGACGACTCGATGATGACGCGTATCGACATGAGCGAATACCAGGAGCGCCACAGCGTGTCGCGTCTGGTCGGGGCGCCTCCGGGATATGTCGGTTACGACGAGGGCGGCCAGCTCACCGAGGCCGTGCGCCGCAAACCCTATTCGGTCGTGCTGCTCGACGAGATCGAGAAGGCCCATCCCGACGTTTTCAACATCCTGTTGCAGGTGCTCGACGACGGCCGTCTGACCGATAACAAGGGCCGTACGGTGGATTTCCGCAATACGATCATCATCATGACCTCGAATATGGGTTCGCAGGTCATCCAGGAGAATTTCGCGGAGGCGTTCAACGGTGAGAGACTCGCCCCCGAAGTGGTCGAGAAGACCCGCCGGGATGTGATCGACCTGCTCAAGCAGCAGCTCAAGCCCGAGTTCCTCAACCGTATCGACGAGATCGTGATGTTCGAGCCGCTGACGCGCCGGGATATCGGGCGCATCGTGGACATTCAGCTCGGTGTGGTGCGCAGGATGCTTGCCGAAAACGGCATCCGCCTCGAATACACCGACAAGGCACGCGAATGGATCGCTGCCGCCGGTTACGACCCGCTCTACGGTGCGCGTCCCGTGAAGCGTACCATCCAGCGCTATGTGGTCAACGACCTGTCGAAGCGCATCCTTGCGGGCGACGTCAACCGCGAGCAGCCGATCCGCATCGACGCCGACGACAAGGGGCTGACCTTCGCGAACTGATCTGCAACGACCCGGCTCCGTGAGGGGTGGGGAGAGGTAAATCGGCACCCGGCTTTACGCATGGACGTAAAGCCGGGTGTTTTTTTAGCGGGTTTCCCACCCGGGAGTGCATGCGACCCGGGTTCCGTCGTCGTAGGTGTGTTCTTCCCGCGAATTTTCCCGGGATTGGATACATATGTAGACCATCTCCTTCTGCGAGGTGTTGCACAAGCCCCTTACCCCTGCCGGCTGTCGTCCCGTCTATTTCACGAACTTGCTGAAAAATTTCCAGAGCTCCTCGCCCGTGTCGATGTCCTGTTCGCCCCACGAATGTTTCCCGCCGACGATCTCGTAGAGCCAGACTTCGCTGCCGCCCGTGCCGCCCGTGAAGCGGTGGGCGATGACCTTGCGCCCGTTTTCCGGCGTGCGCCCGGGAATCGTGTCCGTCTGCATGCCGGTGCATTTGTTCTTGGCTGCCCAGTAATGCACGGCCATCGGTACGGCGACGTAGGCGCCCCAGCCGCCTTTATTGTCGAGGTCACCCTCCCACGCCGACGTGCGGTCGGCCGTGCCGTGTATTTCGAACAGGGGCACGGGGTGCGTGGAATCGTCGGCCTTGTAAAGCCATTCGAGCATCAGCCCCGATACGGGTGCCACAGCCGCGAACAGGCGGGGGCGCTGCGCCGCGAGCTGGTAACACATCTCCCCGCCGTTCGACATGCCCGTGCAGAATACGTTGCGGCGGCTCAGCTCGTGTCGTTTTTGCAGGTGGCGCACCAGCTGTGCGATGAACTTCACGTCGTCGACGGCCATGTCCGCCTGGAACGGGTAGCCTGCGTTCCAGCACGTCTTGCCCCGGCCGTCCTTCGCGCCCTGCGGGTAGCAGACGGCAAAGCCGTGGCGGTCGGCCGCGGCGTTCAGCCCGAAGCGGCCCGGGTCGTTGTTACCGCCGTAACCGTGCAGGACGACCACCAGCGGGGCGCCTTGGGGCAGCCCCTGGGGCAGGTGGAGCTTGTAGCTGCGTTCGATACCGCCCGAGCGCATCGTGTAGGAAGGGGTGTCCGGATTTGCGGATTGGGGCCGGGCGACGGATGCCGCCAGCAGGAGGAGTGCCGTAAAAAGACCCTTTACGACGGAGGGGTTCGAAAGGTATTTCATGCTGTCGGAATTTTCGGGGCTCAGAGCCCTTTCCGGGCGATGCGCCAGGCCAGGCTGTTGTAAAGCCCGATCAGCGGCCCCCGCCAGCTGCGGGGCAGGGCGTTGAGGATGCGTACCTTGTGCAGCGTGCGGCGGTAAGTCTTCGTGTAGCCGAAGAACCGGATAGCCCTCGCCGCATCCTTCGTGCCCCCCTTTGCACTGATGATGAGCGCTTTTCCCAAGGCTGCGCGGGCCACGAACTCGTTGTATCCGTCTGCCGCCGCCGGGTCGTAAAGCTCCTCGAACGAGTAGCGCGTCCGCTCGGGCGTGTAGATGGCTGACGACCGGTTCGAGGCCACCTTCGAATAGTTTGCCAGCGGCTTGGGCGAAAAGCAGACCTTGTAGCGCCGGGCGATCTTGATCCACATGTAGAGATCCTCGCCGATCTTCATTCCCTCGGGGAATCCGCCCACTGATTCGAATACCGCGCGCGGGACGGCGCTGGCCGACGGGATCGAGATATAACGGTGCGCCGAGTCGCGGAAGAAGTCGGCGACCACGCCGCGCTCCGTGGGGGTGGGGGCGGGGAACCGTCCGTCATGGCTGACGATGTTGAAGGCTGTCGAATAAATCCCGCAGCCCGGGAATTCGGCCGCCATCGAAGCGATCTCCTCCAGGAATCCCGGTTCCCACGTGTCGTCGGCGTCGAGCAGGGCGATCAGGTCGCCCGTCGACTCGGCGATGGCGCGGTTGCGTGCCGCGCAGACCCCGGCGTTCGCTTGCGTGACGAGCTTCACGAGCGGCGATGCGATGGCACGCACGGCGCCGGCACTCCCGTCCGTCGATCCGTCGTCCACGACGACGATCTCCGTGGGCTGCAAAGTCTGTGCGAGCACCGAGCGTAGGGTGTCGCCGATTTCGCGTTGCTTGTTGTAGAGGGGTATGATGACCGAGATGGTTGCCGATGCCATTTGTTACGGTTTGGTTTCTTGCGAAGATACCGATCTTTTGCTACATTTGCAAATAAAACCCTGTTCATGACCGCATCCGAGAAGCTCATCGCATTCATCCGCAATACGTTCGACACGGCGCTTTACTTCGCCGTGATGGCCGTCAAGGAGAATTTCCGCAACTATATCCGCCGTGCGGGCCCGACGGGCGACCCGTCGCGCGGGATGGTCATTCTGGGCAACGGCCCTTCGTTGTCGGACGACCTGCCGCGATTGATCGCGCGCCGCGAATACGAGGCGAAGGATTTCATGGCGGTCAACTTTTTTGCCGAGGACGACCGCTTCGAGGTGGTCAGACCGGGTTATTACGTCCTTTCCGACCCGATGTTCTTCCGCGACAGCGAATGCCGCGACCGCGTGGCCGCGCTCTACCGCACGCTCGATAGCAAGGTCACGTGGCCGATGACGCTCTACGTACAGTTCTATAATCCCGAAAAGTTCGACTACCGCGCCGCGCTGCCCAACCCCCGTATCCGCATCGTTCGCTTCCATACGCAGGTCTACCGCGGTTTTGGCAGCGTCGGCTTCTGGCTTTTTCGCCACGGCCTGGGCAGCGCCAATTTCGGCACGGTCGTGCAGGTGGGCGAATACGTCGCCCTGTTACTGGGTTACCGGCGGATCGAGCTCTACGGGGTGGATCATACGTTGCTCGACGGGCTATGCGTCGACGATGCGAACCGCCTGTGCCGTGCCGACCGCCACTATTACGATACCCTTCCCCCGGCTCCGCAGCCCATCTACATGAAGGTGCCGCACGTGCCCTATACGATGTCGGTATACCTGGCCGAGGTCGCCGAACTCTTCCGCGGGCATGAAGTACTGCGCGACTATGCCGCGTCGCTCGGTGCGCGGATCGTCAACCGCACCCGCGGCTCGATGATCGACGCCTACGAGCGCGGGGCGGAGTAACCCCGCCCTTTTGAAATAAAGGAAGCGACCAGGAAAGGTCGCTTTTTTATGCTCATCTCGGATTCCCGCTCCCGTCACCCCAGCCGCCGGCTTGCCGCGATGATCTCTGCCATCGTGAAATCCTCGGGGTTGTCGATGTCCAACCCTTCGATGCGGTCGACGACGGCCATGTAGGGCTTCTCCCCGATGCGGCGCCCGCGGCCGCACCAGAGCGTGCGCGGGAAAATGAAAAATGCGCTGGTTTCGATATAGACCGGCTCTATGGTCTGCGTGCGGGGGATGTCGTCCAGCGCATAGTTGAGCGGCCGGCCTTCGAACCAGGCGAAGGTCTGGATCTTCTCGGCGCTGAACGCCGAATCGTATTCCCCCGACCGTACGTGCCGCAGGGCGTCCGCCACGGTCTCCGCGCGGATGAACGGCGAGGTGGCGTGCGCCAGCACGTAGAGGTCGGCCTCGACGTCGGCCGTGAAACTGTCGTAGATCTCCCGCCCGAGCGTCGTATCGCGGTCGAGGTCGGGGCTGCGGCGCAGGAAACGCACGTCTTGGGGCAGGTATTCGCAGATGCGTTCGTCGCTGCAATAGGCGTACACCTCGTCGATCTCCCCGATGCCGGCGAGCGTCCGCAGGATATGGCACATCAGCGGCTCGCCGCCCAGCAGGCGGAGGTTTTTGCCCGCTACCCGCTGGCTGTTGAGGCGTAAGGGGACGAATGCTACTGTTTTCATCGCTATCTCTCTTTTTTGTCGGTCTGTGTCAATGCCCCCCCCCCTCTTGTCGGTCGCTGCTGCCGGAGTCCCGCGAAGGACACCGGCCCGCGGACTGTGGCCGGGAGCTTTGCATGTAAATTATTGCACCAGCAGGTTGCAACCCCTGATGTCGCTGTGGTCGATGCGTCCTTCTACCTCGAACGCTCCGTCGGCAGCCACGCGCCCTACGTCCTGGGTCTGGATGAAGGCGCACGACCACCACGAAGCTAGGTCGGCGATGTCCAGCCCGCCGCGGGAGCCTGCCGGCAGGCGGTCGAACGGATCGTTCACGTCGCGTGCCGCGACCCGCATCCAGGCCGGGCAGCGGAAGATGTTCCCGCCCTGCGAGTAGGCCTGCGACGTGAGTTCTGCCATGCCGTATTCGGAGTGTATCCTGTCTACTCCGAATGCGTCGCACAGGATTTTGTGGAATTCCGCTTTGGGGATCTCCTCGCGGTATCCCTTCATGCCGCCCGTCTCCATGACGACCGTGTCGTCCAGCTTCGGGGCGTAACGCTCCGCCAAATCCCAGAGCGCATAGCTTACGCCCAGCAGGATCTTGGGCTTGGGGTCGCGGCGCATCGCCTCCAGCAGGGCTTCGTAGTCGTCGAGGTAAAAGCCGCCCGAGCCGCAGTCGGACAAAAGCCGGTCGGCCATGTAGACCAGCGACGAGCCTTTGCGCCGCAGGTAGTTGGGCAGCAGTGCGTAGAGGCTCCACCGTGCCGGTTCGCCGTAGAACGTCCGGAACGAAGCGCGGAACGCTTGTTCGTAGAGCGCCAGCGAGCGCATCGGGTGGCGCGACGGGGTCATGCCGGTGGTGGCCGACGAGGTGAAGACCGCTTCGGGCTCCGTGCCGCCGCAATACACTTCGTGGGTCTTGAACAGCCCGATCGGCAGGTAGGGGATCTTATCCGCCGTCCGCACCTCCCCGGGTCGTACGCCGATCAGAGACAGATACTCGCGGTAGGGCGCGCATTCCGCAGCCTGGCGCCGGAATACCTCCAGCGCCGCCGCTTCGAATGCCGCCTCGTCCGCGATGCGGAATATGTCGTCGGGTGTGCTCATCGAGTGTAAAGATAGGAAATAAAAATGAAAGTGAGAGCAAACCGGTGTGATAAGACTGTCGAATAGCGATTTAGACGAAGATTGGACAAACGGGCGCAGCCAAGTAAAACCATCAAAAAGCCAACTCAAACCGGAATTACGTTACTATCCTGTTACTTTTTGGGCTGGCGGAAAAGTTTCAGATGGTTTCCAAAGAGCTGATTTACACGCTTTCAAAGGCTGTTTCATCTATAAATGTAACCGAATTTTCGGAAGGCGGAAGAGACAGCACGAAAAAAGACGATCTCAAAGGCTTTAAGGAATCCGCTGAAGTCTATGGCAAGGGCATCGTGCATTTCCCTAAGGACTGTAAGTTGTATTGTGGTCGTGGTCTGGCCCGTAACCAGAGCGGAGACAAAAAAGGTGCATGTGAAAATTGGAGGGAAAGCAAAGAAATAATACGGATATGTATTATGATTCTAATGACTCTTGTCCGCTGTTCTTTGTTTCGTTAAAAGTAGACAATATTTTGTATATCATTCTACGATTAAAAAGGACAAACACTCCGTAAACAATTATCATGGCAAGCCAAATGAGTGCCATTTTAAGAGCAGGCACACCGCTGAAAAGGAGAATTATTTGCGTAATAAACCCGAAAAGCGTATACCCCGTGGCTAATGCCGCCAAAGCTCTGCTTGCCATCGCCCCCACCTTGATCCGCAGTATTCGAAACAAGAGATACAAGAGGAACGAGAATAAAGGTACGCCAAACGCAGCCAATGCAACTACAACTCCCTGGGCATTCTCGTTATTTTGCAGATAATTTAGAATATCAGAAACGAATTCCGTCATATTTTTTCTCCTCTTCAGATATGTGCAACAACGGTTTGTCAGTATAACCCATTGGACGAGCAAACAACAAGGCGGGCATTTCGTGAATACCGATATTATACATATTCACGCTTTCATTGTAGAGTTCGCGGCGGTCGGAAAGCATATCTTCCAAATCCGACACCCGAAGTTGGAGGGTGCGGAAACTCTCCACAGCTTTCAGCTCGGGATAGTTTTCCGAAACGGCGAAAAAGGAATTTAGCAGTTTGCCGACTTCATTAGCCAGTTGTACTTTTTCATCGGTAGAGCGAGAGGAAAGAAAAGCGGTTCGTAGCTCTGTAAGCTGATTTAACAGCGATTCTTCGTATCCCTGTGTCTTTTTTACCACAGCAATAAGGTTGGGTATTTCATCTACACGCTGCTTTAATATTACATCGATATTGGCAAAATTTTTATCTACATTGTACTTCAGCATAACCAACCGGTTGTAAATGGCAACGCCTCCCGAGACAATGCCGACAATGATAACTCCCAAAATAACGAAAGCAATAATAATTCCCATATTCACTGATGCTTAAAGATGATTGTTTTTTCTTGATTGGAAGGGAGTATATATCCATACTGACCGGATGAAATACCCTTGTTGCCGAAAGGCAGGTTTATTTGCAACTCTCCGTCACGGTATTCGATGTGACAAAGCAGTATCAGTGAAGCGATAATACCCCAAACGGAGGTATAACAGATCAGACTATTGATAAGCGGCTTTGCCCTGTTGTATTTGTTGAGTGTTTGTGAAGGCATGAGCGTATATACCTTCTTCGTTTCTTCGTACCGGAAAACCGTTTTGCCTCCTCGTGTATCTGCCATTCCTATAAGCAGTACTTTATCGCCGGGCAACAACAACCGCTGCGTGTATCGCTTTCCTTCTTTTTGATACCGCTTGTTTATGGGCAGACACAAAAGATTCAGCTTTTCGGGTGTAACGTCCAATATGCCCGTTTCGTCCTGTATGGAGAATGCGTTGCATTTATTCTCGCTGTGAACGGTGGTATACGAAGTTCGTCCTTCGCTGTCGTGGTCTATATCTTCTATTTCGTATTCGTATGCAATACACTCCGTGTCACCGATAGGAGCAATGAGTTTTCCTCCGGGAACAACTATTCCTTCCACTTCGGCAAGCCCCATAGCCACAGAACGTATAGGAGAGGTAGGCAATATTGCCTGTAAACGCATAAAATGACGGTCACCCCCGGGATTTTTCAGCGCGAAAAGAGGAAGGATAATAAATACCACCAAAAATATTAGCGGCAACGAGACTTCCATAATAAACATAATAACGAGCATTCCAATAATCCCCGATATATAAGTTCCCGTTACTTTGCCCGCAGTGAAGACGGAAACTTTTTTTCCGGTTTTCCGGTATTCAGCTTTGACTTTTCTTAATCTCCTCACCAAAGGCATTATGATAAGGCCGACAATAGCCAACACAAAAGTAAGTACAAAAAGAAGCACCAACGCACACAAGCCAAAGCCCGGTTTAATAACCCCTAAGAAGCATACAAGAGTTGGTTCCAGAACAAAGAGAAGCCATTTAGGTTTATAGTCCCAACCGTATATTCCGCCTAAAATAACATGATGAAAAAGCGCCACAAAAGCCGAAAATGGTATCAGAACAAAAACCACTCCAACACTTATATCGCCCCAATCTGTCAAAAAGTTGATAAGTTCCTTCATTTACGAAACATTTCTTGTATTCAGTTTTTCACGCTTTTGTGGATGCAAAAGACACGCAAAAGTCGGACGGGTTCAAGACCGGATTGCGTCCGATTCCGTGCGGGATAAAGGCCGGGATGTTTAAAACGCCCCGAACCCGATCTGGCTGTCGTCGCTGAGATTTGTCTTTTTCAGCTGGGCTTCGACTTTTTTCAGGATCTCGTCGTATTTCTGCTCCGAAAGCCAGGGCTTCATCGTTTGGTTCAATTTCTCCATTTTTTCGACGTGCGGATCCAGTATCTCATGTTTTTGCGCATAGGTTTCGGCTTTCATGAGTTCTCTCAGCAGGAGTGCAGGCTGCAGGGCGCGCTGCAAATCGTCCTTCATCTCTTTGGGCAGGCTCCGGGCTTTGTCTTTGGGCAGGCTTGCGTACATGAGGAGCCCCAAGCAGACCTCCCTCGCAAATTTTTTATACACCTTCTGAAATCGGTCACTCCGCGCGTTGATGGTAAACGCCATGTCGTCCAACTGTTTTTCGATCTGTGCCATCTTCTGTTCGACTGCGGAGTAGCTGCTGAACATTTTTTCTTTTTCGGCTTCCACCGATCTCTCCACCTCGGCAAATGATTCCTGCAATGCACGGAATTCTTCCGGCATTTCGGCTCCTGCGCCGTTCTCTTCATAATCGGCGATGGTCTCCTTCAGTGAATCGATCCGCTCCTGCGGCACTTGTCCGCAGGCCATCAAAGTCAGCAGACATCCGGATAATAACCATTTCTTCATCATTTTTTTCAGTTTAATCATTTATCGGATAAAGATCGGGAATAGTTTTCGATATTCGGTTATCCAAAACGCTCATAAAGTTATCTTGCGGGATATGTTCCAGGAGATAGAGGAGCTGGGCGCCGGAGCAGAACGACATGATCCGGGCGGCCCATTCCTGTAAATGCGAAAACAACAACCTGCGACCCGGATATCTCCGTTCCGCCGTCGTTGTTTTCACGGGTATTACGTGGCCTGCGGCCGCTTGTCATTTGTTACTTTTTCACTTTCGGCGCGAGCATCATGTTCATCTTCTTGCCGTCGAGCCGGGGCATCGCCTCCACTTTGGCGAACTCTTCGAGATCGGTGGCAAAGCGCAGCAGCAGGATTTCGCCCTGCTCCTTGAAGACGATCGAACGGCCGCGGAAGAAGACATAAGCCTTGACTTTGGCCCCCTCCTTGAGGAAGTTCTGCGCGTGCTTGAGTTTGAAATTGTAGTCGTGGTCGTCGGTCTGGGGCCCGAAGCGGATCTCCTTCACGACCACTTTCGTCTGATTGGCCTTCAGTTCCTTGGCTTTCTTCTTTTGCTGGTAAAGGAATTTCTGGTAATCGTCGATGCGGCATACGGGGGGCTCGGCCTTCGGAGAGATCTCGATCAGGTCGAGTTCCAGTTCGTCGGCGAGTTTGAGCGCATCGCGGATCGGCAGAACCTGCGGCTGGCCGACGTTGTCGCCGACCACACGCACTTCCGGAGCCGTGATCTCGTTGTTGATCCGGTGGGGGTTCTCCTTGACGGGCGGACGGCGCCCGAAGCGGTTGTTGGCATTGGCTGCCGGTTTCGGTCTGTTATTCCCGGGGGTAAACGGCCTCGGCGGGAATGGTTTCGGTGCTGCGATAGTTGTACGTATTAGTTAAGTTAATAATGTGCTCTTTTATTTCTTTTCCAGTTTGTTGGCGTCGATCTCCTCTTTGACCAGCCCGGTGATCAGGTCGCGGAACGCTTCCATCGTCATCTGGCCCTTGTCGCCCTCGCCTTGTGCACGGACGGATACGAGGCCCTCGGCCTCCTCCTTCTCGCCGACGATCAGCAGGTAGGGGACGCGTTTCAGTTCGTTGTCGCGGATCTTGCGGCCGATCTTCTCGTTGCGGTCGTCGACTTCGGTGCGGACGTCGTTGCGGTTCAGGTATTCGGCCACCTTCTGCGCATAATCGTTGAACTTCTCCGAGATCGGGAGTACCACGACCTGCTGGGGCGAGAGCCACAGCGGGAACTTACCGCCCGTGTGCTCGAGCAGCACGGCCACGAAACGCTCCATCGAGCCGAACGGCGCACGGTGGATCATGATCGGGCGGTGCAGTTTGTCGTCGGCGCCCTTGTACGTCAGGTCGAAACGCTCCGGCAGGTTGTAGTCCACCTGGATGGTGCCCAGCTGCCATTTGCGGCCGATGGCATCCTTGACCATGAAGTCCAGCTTCGGGCCGTAGAATGCGGCTTCGCCCAGCTCCACGACGGTCGTGAGCCCTTTCTCCCTGGCTGCCTGCATGATGGCGCTTTCAGCCTTCTCCCAGTTCTCGTCCGAACCGATGTACTTCTCCTTGTTATTGGGGTCGCGGAGCGAAATCTGTGCCGTATAGTTGTCGAACTTCAGCGTCTTGAAGATGTAAAGCACGATGTCGATCACGCGCTCGAACTCTTCGAGCAGCTGGTCGGGACGTACGAACAGGTGGGCGTCGTCCTGCGTGAACCCGCGCACGCGCGTCAGCCCGTGCAGCTCGCCCGACTGCTCGTAGCGGTAGACGGTCCCGAACTCCGCCAGGCGGACGGGCAGCTCCTTGTACGAGCGGGGCTTCGAACGGTAGATCTCGCAGTGGTGCGGGCAGTTCATCGGCTTGAGCAGGTATTCCTCGCCTTCGATCGGAGTGTGGATAGGCTGGAACGAGTCCTTGCCGTATTTGGCGTAGTGGCCCGAGGTCACGTACAATTCCTTGTTGCCGATATGCGGGGTAATCACCTGCTGGTAGCCGTATTCCTTCTGCACGCCCCGCAGGAACTGCTCCAGACGGTCGCGCAGTGCGGCGCCCTTGGGCAGCCACAGGGGCAGGCCCTGTCCCACGCGCTGCGAGAAACAGAACAGTTCGAGGTCTTTGCCCAGCTTGCGGTGGTCGCGCTTCTTGGCCTCCTCCATCATCACGAGGTATTCGTCGAGCATCGACTTCTTGGGGAACGAGATGCCGTAGATGCGAGTCAGCATCTTGTTCTTCTCGTTGCCGCGCCAGTATGCCCCGGCTACCGAAGTCAGCTTCAGGGCCTTGATGTAGCCCGTGTTGGGGATGTGCGGTCCCCGGCAGAGGTCGGTGAACGCACCGTTGGTATAGAATGAGATGGTGCCGTCCTGCAAGTCCGTAATCAGTTCTACCTTGTACTGGTCGCCCTTCTCGGTGAAGGTCTTGAGTGCTTCGGCCTTGGGGACTTCGCGGCGGATGAGCTGCTCCTTGTTACGGGAAAGCTCCTGCATCTTCTGCTCGATTTTGGGCAGGTCGGCCTCGGTGATCGGCGTCGGCGAATCGACGTCGTAGTAGAAGCCGTTTTCGATGGCCGGGCCGATACCGAACTTGATGCCCGGGTAGAGTGCCTCGAGGGCTTCGGCCAGCAGGTGGGACGAGGTGTGCCAGAAGGCGTGCTTGCCCTCTTCGTCCTCCCATTTGTAGAATTTGACCGAGGCGTCCTCCTCGATCGGGCGCATCATGTCCACGGTTGCGCCGTTTACCGAGGCCGCCAGGGAGTCAGCAGCTAAACGAGGGCTGATGCTCTCTGCGATTTGGAAGGCAGTCGTCCCTTTGGCGAACTCCCTCACCGAACCGTCGGGAAAAGTGATTTTGATCATAAAAAAATTATAAAGTTAAGTTTTCGGGGCCTTCGGCGCTTCCACAATTACGAGACGGAATACGCTTCCGGGTTGCCCGGTGTTTATCGTTTTTCTCTTCCGGCTGCCGCGCCGTGCGGGCTGCCGTGCTTTTGGCTGCCGTGTTCCCGGCCTGCGACCCTGCGGCCTGTGTTTCTCCAGCCTGGTCTCTTAGGCCTGTGTCTCTGCGGCCTGCGACCCTGCGTCTTTGCCCGCCGTGCCTTCGGCCGGATTTCCGGGTGCTGCGTCTTTGCCCGCAGCGTTTTCAGCCTCCTGTCCGCGGCGCCCTTCCCGGATCATCGCCGTCCCGGCGCCGATACCCAGCAGTACGGTCAGTTTCCCGGATGCCAGCTTCCAGAACTCCGTGTCGCCGAAAAAGTAATCGCAGAGCCATGCTCCTCCGAGCAATACCCATATGGCCACGAACCCGGCCCCGATGCGGATCTTTTTTTGCGGCGTCATACTAATCCTCCCGTTCGGTCTGCGGCAGGTCTTTGACCGAGATGTCGCGTCCGCCTTTCTCGCGCTCGGCGCGCTGCAACGGGTTGCGGCTCCATTCCGTCCAGGCGCGGCGGTGCTCCACGATGTCGATGGCGGCGTAGATCGCCGACCTCATCGACTGCGCATCGGCCTTGTCCTGCCCCGCGATGTCGTAGGCCGTGCCGTGGTCGGGCGACGTGCGTACCTTGGCGAGCCCCGCCGTGAAGTTCACGCCGTCGGGCGAGAGCGTCTTGAAGGGCGCCAGCCCCTGGTCGTGGTACATGGCCAGGATGCCGTCGTACTTGGCGTATCCGCCCCCGGCGAACAGCCCGTCGGCCGCAAAGGGGCCGAATGCCAGCACGCCTTGTCTGAATGCCTCGACGATGGCCGGGCGGATGATCTCCTGTTCCTCGTGTCCGAGCAGCCCGCCGTCCCCGGCGTGGGGGTTGAGCGCCATCACGGCGATGCGCGGCTCGACGATGCCGAAATCCTCGATGAGCGAGCGGCGCAGCGTATGGAGGTCGTGCACGATCTTCTCCCTGGAAATGCTGCGGCTGATCTCCGACACGGGGATATGCTTGGTGACCAGCCCCACGCGCAGCACGTCGCTGCACAGGATCATCATCGGCTCCCCGCCCAGTTCCGCCCCGAAGAATTCGGTGTGGCCCGTGTAGCTGAAATCGTCGCCCTGCACGTTCTCCTTGTTGAAGGGCGCCGTGACGATGGCGTCGAGCGTCCCCTCCTTCAAATCCTGCGTCGCCGTGCGCAGCGCTTCGACCGCAGCGCGTCCGGCCTGAGGCGAAGCCTTGCCCGGCTCCGGCTGCCCGGCCTCCCCGCATACGACCAGGTTGGCCTTGCCGCGGCGGGCGTCGCGTGCCGCGGGCACGGTGTTGAACGCCACCGGTTCGGTGTCGCCCAGCGTATTTCGGTAATAGGCCGCCGCCGTGGGCGAACCGTAGACGACGGGCGTGAAGAGCTCCGTCATGCGCGGGTCGGAAAGGGCCTTGAGGATCACCTCCCAGCCGATGCCGTTCGGATCTCCCTGCGTGATGCCTATTTTGAGTTTGCATTCGGACATAGATACATATATTTCAACTTACAAAGATACATATTATTCAGAATTGGCAATGCGCCGGATCGAATTTAAATGAAATTTTGCATTCCTGCGGCCCGGAATGTTTTGCGGATGGGCTTATTTTTCCTACCTTTGTCTTATGCAGCCTGTTAGGGTTGCTGACATATTCGGATAAAGGCGCATCGGCTTTTTTCTTACCATCGGAAATTGGACACTTTCGTGTAGCGTAAGGAACGAAGGTTGATGCTCTCGCTGTTTTTCGGCGTGGGCATTGGCCGCATTCTACGTTACAGGTCGTCCAATACCTCGATGGTGGATTCGGTATCTTTGCCCGCGCTTTTTTCCGGAGCAACAGCTTTGAAAGATGGAACCTTGCGCAAAAAAAATTACGCGGAAAAACAACCCGGCCCTGGTCGCCGCGGTTTTCCGGCTGATGTTCGAGACCCTTTGGATTCCGCCATACGACCGCCGCAAATGCAATGCCCTGGTCGTGGATTTCGAACTCTGCGCCCGCTCCGCGGTGATACGGCTGGCTGCTACCGACCTTGCGGCCGCCTCGGGGGGCGAGCTGGACGAAATGCGCTATGCCGTGGAGTGCCTCCTGCGGAGCATCGAACGGCTCGATGCGGCGCGCCTCCTGCCGCCCGAGCGGTGTGCCGAAGCCCTGGAAGCCGTGCGCCGCATGGTTGCCGGGCTGTGCGAACGGTGTGCCGACCCGGTGTGAGTGCGGCGACCTCCTGCCCGTTGCTTCCGGTGTCATGCTCCGGTAAGCGGGTGTAATCGACTTTATTCGGCGGATAACAGCTGAAATACGATGATGAAACCGGGCTGGCACGCCTTCCCGCCGCCTGTTTGCGGCTTCTCCCTGCCTATTTTTTACCCCTTCGGGCCTGTCCCGGGCCCCCGGTGCCTGCCTGCCGCCGGAATTCGGCGCAGACGATCCCCGTCGCCATCGCCACATTGAGCGATTCCGAACCCCGCCGGTCGGCCGGGTAAGGCGGGATGAACAATTTGCGGGTGACGGTCGCGGCCGTGGCGTCCGAAATGCCGCGCCCCTCGTTGCCCATGACGACGATCCCCGCCTCCGGGAGCGATGCCCCGTAGATGTTCTCCCCCTCCAGGAAAGTCCCGCACACCGGCAGCCCGGCGTCCGCGGCTTGGCGCAGGAACCCTCCCAGGTCGGTGTAGTGCACCCTCACGCGGAGTATGGCGCCCATCGTGGCCTGCACGACCTTGGGGTTGAAACAGTCGGCCGAAGCCTCCGAGCAGACGATGTCCGTGATGCCGAACCAGTCGGCCAGCCGGACGATCGTGCCCAGGTTGCCAGGGTTCTGCACGTCGTCGAGCGCCAGCGTCAGCCGTCCCGCGAGAGCCCGCATATCCAGTCCGTAATGCGGTATTTCGATCAGCGCCAGCGAGTTGGAGGCTGTTTTCAGCAGCGACAGCCGCTCCATCTCCTTCGTGCCGACGACCTCGACTTCCGGCCCTGAAAACAGCCCTTCCAGGGCGAATATCTTGCGTACCCCGAGGTGCGACGTACGCAGCTCGCCGATGAGTTTCTCCCCTTCGGCGACGAACAGTCCGTGCTCCGTGCGCCCGCGTTTGTCGGCCAGCGCGCGGACGAGTTGTATGTCGGCTTTTGTCATCGTTGTTTTTCTAAGGTGAACGTCACCCCTTCGGTGGCGGGGTAGGTTTCGGGGAAGATCGCACGGGCCTCTTCGACCAGCATGTTTTCATCCTTGTAGCGCGACGAGTAATGCCCGATCACCAGCCGTTTCGCCCCGGCTTTCAGGGCAGCCTTGGCCGCGTCGGTCGTCGTCGAGTGCCCGCGCTCCCGCGCCGCCTTCTGCTCCGCTGCGGCGTAGGTCGCCTCGTGGTACATCAGGTCGGCGCCTGCTGCCAGCGCTGCGGCCTTGGCCGAAAAGTTGGTGTCCGACAAGTAAGCGTACGACCGAGGGGCGTAGGGACGGTAGGTCAGTTCCCCGTTGGGGATCACCTCCCCCGTGGAGAGCGTGACGTCCTCGCCCCGCTTTGCGGCGGTGATCTGTGCGACCGAAAGCCCGTATTTCGTAATCTTGAACTTGTCGACGTTCAGCGCCGGCTCCTTTTCGCGGAAAAGGAACCCCGCCGTCGGCACGCGGTGGCGCAGCGGTATGCTCCACACCTCCAGCGTACGGTTTTCCATCAGCAGCGCATGCTTGGTCGTGTCGACCTCCGTCCATACGACCGGGTAGGGCAGTTCGCTGTCGAAATATTTGAGGTGGCAGGCCAGAATCTCGCCCATCGGTGCCGGGGCGAATACCCGCAGCGGGGTCTTGCGGCCGTAGAGCGCCAGCGTCGAGATCAGCGGGAACAGCCCGAATACATGGTCGCCGTGCAGGTGCGAGATGAACACGGCACGTAGCCTGAGCGGGTTGATGCCGTAACGGATCAACTGTTGCTGTACCCCTTCGCCCGCATCGACCAGGTAGTACTGCTCGTGCACGTTGACCACCTGCGCCGACGGATGCCGGCTCAGGGTGGGCTTCGCGGAGGAAGACCCCAGTATGGTGACGCTGAAACTCATGCGTTTTTAGTTGGCCCGGCTTAACAGGAAACGCTCGCAGTCGATGGCCGCGATGCAGCCCGAAGCGGCCGCCGTGACGGCCTGCCGGTAGTGCGGGTCGCGGACGTCGCCCGCGGCGAAGACGCCTTCGATGTTGGTTATCGACGTGCCCGGTTCGACCTTGATGTAGCCTTCGGCGTCGAGCTGCAACTGGTCGCGGAACAACTCCGTGTTGGGATGGTGTCCGATGGCCAGGAAGAAGCCCGAGATGTCGATCTTCACCTCCTTGCCGTCGTTGCAGCGCAGCAGTGCGCCCGTCACGCCCGACTCGTCGCCCAGTACCTCGGCGGTGTTGTGGTTGAATATCACCTCGATGTTGGGGGTGCTGAACACGCGCTGCTGCATCGCCTTCGAGGCGCGCAGGTGGGGTTTGCGCACGATCATGTAGACCTTGCGGCAGATCGAGGCGAGGTAGGTGGCCTCCTCGCAGGCGGTGTCGCCGCCGCCGACCACGGCCACGTCCTTTTTACGGTAGAAGAAGCCGTCGCAGGTGGCGCAGGCACTCACGCCCATGCCGCGGAATTTCGTCTCCGAGGGGAGCCCCAGGTATCTGGCCGAGGCGCCCGTGGCAATGATCAGGCTTTCGGCCCTGATCTCCTTCTCGCCGTCGATCACCACGTGGAACGGCCGCGACGCGAGGTCTACGCGGGTGGCTGTGCCCGTGCGGATCTTGGTGCCGAAGCGCTCGGCCTGACGCCGCATGTCGGCCATCATCTGCTGGCCGCTGACCCCGTCGGGGTAGCCCGGGAAATTCTCCACATCGGTCGTCGTCGTGAGTTGCCCGCCCGGTTCGATGCCCTCGTAGAGCACGGGCTGGAGGTTTGCACGCGACGTATAGATGGCGGCCGTGTATCCTGCGGGGCCGCTGCCGATAATCAGGCATTTGATCGTTTCTTCCATGACTTGTAATTTTTTGTATTTGTTATCGTGATTATATGCTCCGAAGTCCCGCCGGTCGCCTTTTCCGGTTGTGCCGGGCAGCGCCCCTCCGGGCCGGGTTTGCCAATGCAGCCGGAAGGCACCGATAACGGCGAAATATCTGATATTGCCGTTGTCACCTGCAAATTTCAGGCCCGCAGGGCTCCGGGACTTCCGTCCGGAACTCCGTGAGGCGGCGTCCCAGGTAGTCGAACAGCGCCCAGTGCCCGTTGTTGCGCACATGCACCACGCTGGCGGCGGGGTCGTAGTCGACGATTTCGTATTCGGGAGGTATGACGTAACAGCCCCGGCGGTCGATCAGCCCCATCCTCGTCTGCGTCTGTACCTCGGCGCGGCCTTCGCGGAAATCGCCCGCCCAGACGAACTGCGCCGGGATCACCGGGTTGTTGTCCGTATCCACGAACCCGAACCCGTTGTCGTCCTCCACGCACACCAGTCCTTCGAATACGTGGCTCGTCCACCGGTGTCCGGTCAGACTGCGCAGCGGGTTGTAGGGCGCCGTGACGTCGTTGGCCGTCTGGCGGGGTGCGGGTGCCTCGGCGATCCTGTGCCGGAGGGTGTCGAATGCCTCCCTGTCACCCGTGCCGGGCTCCGCCATGCCGATGCGGGCATCGTAATAGCGTATCGGGACGAACCGTCCCCGGTGCCAGCGGAGGTTCGTTTCCTTGAGGTTGTTGTGTGTGAATTCCAGCTCCCCGAGCGCCGCCTGCAATGTATCGAGCGCCGCGAGCAGCGTCGCCTTATCCTCGGCGAGCAGCGCTTCGGCGAACTCCCGCCCCGCAGGCAGGTGCTGCAATACCAGGTCTGTGTGCCGTTCCGCGCCCGTGGCGTCGTGCCAGCGCATTTCGCCCGGCAGTATGCGGCATTCCGCCAAGTAGCCGGTGTTGAGTTTGCGCAGCGCCGAGACCGTGCGTTCGATCCGCGGCATGGCCGACGGGTTCAGGGGCATGGCGACGAGCCACCGCTCGCCCCGCCATTCTACTTCCGCCTCGGCGAAACGCGTCGTGCGCACCAGGCGCGGCATGCCGTTGGGTTCCGTAACGGGGCGGGCGTCGGCAAGCATCGCCAGCGACAGGTCGGGCGTCAGCAGTGCCCGGGAGAAATGTTGCAGGGTCACTATCATCTCTATTCGGTTTTGACGCTGATGGAACCTATGTTGAGCATGGCGACCAGTTGGGCCGCCGAGGCGTTGTAGCTCATGCCGCGGAAGGGCGGGATCGCACCCGGGCCCTTGGCTTCGCGGATGGCTTCGTTGAAGACCGCGGGCATTTCGCTCGAACAGTCGTAGAGCAGCGAGGCATATCGGTTCGTATACCGGGCTTCGTGCGCCTCGGGGAAGAATACCGGACGTTCGGTATCCCCGGCAGCGATATGGATATTGATCAACAGGACATTGCCGTCGACGGTGCCCAGCGCCTTGATCTGGTCGCAGACCGTGCGCAGCTCCTCGTTGTCGCAATCCGTGGCCTCGCCGTCGGTGATGTTGAAGACCACGGGAGGGAAACTTTCGGCGTTGGCCGTGCGGGAAGTCCAGCCGGCGGCTATGTCCCTCACGCGGCGCAGTGCCTCGCACATCGGCGTCTGCCCGGCCGACAGGGGCTTGATCCACGCCGGTGCGGGAATCTCCCGCAGGGCGATGCTGCCGTCGGGAAGCCGGTGTTCGATCACCTCCGTGTGCACCGGCATCTCCTGTGCCGCGAGGGCGCTGACAGGCACCAGATCCTCGCCTCCGGGCAGCAGCGAGCGTACCTCGTCGTCGCCCGAATAGCCGACCACGGCGATGTCGTAATAGTCGCGTACGCCGTCGCTGCGGCGTGCCCGTTCGACGAGCTCGAACAGCAGGTCGTTGGTGATGGTTGCAACCGCTTCGGCCTTGGTCATGCAGCGTCCCCGGAAGAGGATGCTTTCGGCCATCGACCCCGAGCCGTCTATGGCCAGGATGAATGCCGTGCGGTGGTTGCGTGTGATGCTCTGTGTATACATGTTGCGTCTATTTAAGTCCCCGGACGGAGTAGTAGTCGTCGCGTACTTCCCCTTCGTCGTCGCTGTCGAGGCCGTAGCTGACCGCCATGTCGAGCGAGCAGTCGCGGTCGCGGTCGGCGTCGGTCGTACGGCGCATCGTCGCGCGGGCGTTGCGCCCCGCCGCGATGGCCTCTTCTATCTCCGCCACGGTCGGGATGTGTCCCAGCAGCGATGCGTAGACCCCTTCGGCCCAGCTGTGGGCGTAGTCGTCGTAGTGGACGGAAAAGACCCTGAACCGGTTGTCCACCTCTTCGGGCGAGGCCAGTTCGCCGTGGTCTATGGCGTCGAGGATGGCCTCGACTTCGCGTTTGGTGATATACTGTCCGGCGATGTCGAGCCAGCGGCCGCTGCCGTCGTAGCGTTCCGCCGATTCCCCCCGGTCGAGCATCGCGCCCAGCGCCGCCACGATGAAGCGGTTGTAGAGTCCGATGCCCCGTTTGAGGGCCGCCGCGCGGATGATCGCCTTCTGGTGGACGTACGTCGGGGCATCGGGGTCTTCCTCTGCGATCGCGTGGAGCGTATCCACGGCCCTGAGCATTCCCGAGGTGATATAAGGGTTGTATTCTTCGAAGTTGATGACGTCGCGCCGTATGGTGCGGCGGTCGCGTGCCGGCCATTTCTCGATGTCGCGCACGGCTCCGTAGCTGGTGAGGTTCGCCCCGGGCATGAGCACCGAACGCCCCTCCTTTTCGATCAGGTATGAGTAGGGGAAGGCCGACGTGTCGTGGTGGAACGAGTGGTGCCCCATGATCATCGTGAAAGCCCCTTCCAGCGCGGGGGACATGATGTAGGCGCCGCTGGCGAACTTGCAGCCCCTGAGGTGCACCGCCTGGTGCACGGCGCCGCTCTTGAACAGGTGGTTGCTCTGGTTCGAGCCGCTGCCCGCGTTGAAAAACGAGAACATGCCCGCGATGAGCAGCGACGACTTGTGGTGCGAGACGGTGTAGGGCCCCGCGAAGATCGAGGCGGCCTCGCCGTTCTCGCAGTGCGAATTGGCGAAAAACAGCGATTCGGCCGCCGTGAAGGCCTTGTCCAGCCGGCAGCTTTCGCCCACGAAACAGCGTTCGACGATCGAGCCGTTGTCGATCCGGGCGTTTTCCGCGGCGATGAAGTCGTAGGCCTTGACATCCACGCCGATGTGCGCGCCGTCGCAGACCGTGCCGTTTTCGAGCAGGGAGGCGCCGTCGACGGTGACGTTGTCGCCGATGCGGACTTCGCGGATGAACCTGGCGCCGACGATGCGGCTGTCCTTGCCGACGCTCCCCGTCTGCGAGGCGCGGGTTTCGGCATAGTCGTCGACCATCTTTTCCAGGGCCGCCATGGTCTGCGGGCGGTGCCGGTAGACGGCCATCAGATAGGCTGCCTGTGCCGAAAGGCGGTCGTAAATCTTCACCGTGCGCCCGCCGCATTCGTTCATCGTCGCCACGCCCACGCCGTTCCCGAACGTGCTCCTGCGGCGGCATTCGAGTGCCGTGACCCCTTCGACGAGCGCCCCTTCGCCGAGGTGGTAGTTGCACACCCGTGAGCGGATGATGCCTGCTCCGGAGCCGATCACGACCTTGCCTTCCAGGTGGCTTTGCAGCAACTGGAAGGGGGTGAAATCGTCGGTGACCGACACTTGCGACCACGCTTCGGCCGAGGAGCCGAGCGACTCGACCGCGGCGATTTCCGCCGGTGTCATATTTCTGAATTGGGGCATCACAATCGTATTTAGCAGATGCAAATATAACGAATTACGGCAAAATTTCAAACTCGCGCCCTGCGCGGTCGATTTCCAGCCGCCTGCCGTCACGGATGACCTCCGCACGGCCGTTGCGGAAGGGTTTTACGGCTTCGTACCCCGCACATCGTATCCGGGTGCGCCCTTCGGTGTCGATGTAGTGCCAAGCCTGGCCCACCCTGACGGCGGCAAGCCCTTCGGTAAAGTCGAATCCGCAGTCGTAGAGCGGCGGTATGACGATCCGCTCCGGTGTCCTGTAACCCCACAGGCCGTTCCCGACGAACAGCTCCGGCGAAACTGCGCCGCCGTCGTTCCGTACGTCTCCGTCTTTGCCCGCAAACAACTCTCCGCCGCTTGTGTCCCCGTCTGTGTGCTTGTCCCTGCCGTACCCTGTATTCCCGGTTATACCTCTTGTGCCTCCGCCTGTGTGCTTGTCCGCGCCGCACCCTGTATTTCCGGCTGGATACCTCTCTGCGCCGCCGTCCGTGTCCCCGCTTTTGTCCCCGCCCGTATTCCCGGTTGTCTCTTCGCCTTCTCTCCCGCCGCACGGGGGCCCGCCAGTGCGTGCGGCCCATGCCAGCAACTCCGGCAGCCCGAACAAACGGGGCGTGGGTGCATACAGCAACCGTGCGATGCGGTACTGCACGGCCAGCCCTTCGCGTTCGAAAAGCGCGATGGCCTCGCGGAGCGCCTCGTCGGTGCGGATCTGCTGCGGGGAGAAGAGCAGCCCGTCGGCATCGGGGTAGCGTACGTACAAGGTGGGGTCGAGCGCCAGCGCATGAAGGGCCGTCGAGATCAGCGCCGCGGGGTAGTCGTCG
The DNA here is from genome assembly GCF_002320215.1 of Alistipes sp. UBA1686. Lineage (NCBI taxonomy): Bacteria > Pseudomonadati > Bacteroidota > Bacteroidia > Bacteroidales > Rikenellaceae > Alistipes > Alistipes sp. UBA1686. Next base: position 16,122 of record NZ_DCKA01000011.1, on the reverse strand, counting down.
AGCGAGGTATTGAAGTCGCGGATCGTCCGTGCCGGGTGTTGGAAGGCCGCGGTACCCAGTTCGGGGCTCGCCTCCCCGGCGAATGCGGGCAGGTACATGGCATCGAGGTCGATCAGGTGCAGCCTCCCCGAGGGATCCACGACGATATTTTCGGGCTTGAGGTCTCCGTGCGCCCAGTCGTCCGACGTAAGCCTTGCGGCCAGGCGGTCGAACGCCGCGGCCAGTTGCCGCAGCCGTGCTGTGTCTTCTGCCGCGGCCGCTTCTGCGACTGCTTCGTGGAGCGTCGCGCCTTCGATCCAGTCGCCCAGCACGACGTCGACCCAAACCCCGCTCCGGGGCGAGTCGTAGAGGTACAGCTCCTGCGGCAGCAGCCGTTCGCCGTAAATCTCCGCCAGGTGGCGCGGCGGATGCATGTAGCACCGCAGCGAGCGGATATGCCCTTCGTGGCGGACACGGAAGACGATGGCGCTGTTGCCTACGGTGTAGCACATGCGGCCCCGGCTGTCACGGCATACCTCCATGCCGCCCAGGGTTTTCGTCAATCCGTGGGTGTCGGCCAGTGTCGTGAGGTATTGTCGCAGCGTGAACACGGTTTATTGGTTGTCTTGTTGCCGGGGTTGGAACCGAAGATTCCGGTTTGCAGGGTGGGGCGGCGAAAGCGGAGCCGCCTCCCGGCCTGGGCGAAGGTTCCCTGCTGCCTGCGGCGCCTGTGGAATCCGCGTCTTTCACCTCCAGTCCCGGCAGGTCGTGAAAAGTACCGCTGTCGGCCACCGTGGCAAGTTGGGCCAGGGCCACATAATACAGTAATACGGTATCCGGGTTTAAAAAAGCGGGGCTTTCCAGTCCCGCTTCGTGTTCGTCAGTGGCAGTCGCAGTGGCCGTCCCCATGGTCGCACCCGCCGCCGCAGTCATCCCCGCAGTCGCCGCATGAACAGCCGCCCTGCAAGTCTTCGGGCGTTACGTCGCGCACTGATACGACCTCGACGTCGAAATTGAGCGTCTTGCCCGCCATCGGGTGGTTGAAGTCCATCTTCACGGTTTCGTCGCCGACCTCCTTGACGATACCCATCATGCGGTTGCCCTGGTTGTCGCTCATCGGCACCTGCGAACCCACGAAGAGGATGTCTTCGGCCAGTTTGCCGTCGACCATGAATATATTTTTCGGCAGGTCTACCACGGCATCGGCGATCAGTTCGCCGTAGCCGTCCTTGGGCTCGAGGGTGAACGAGACGGCCTCGCCGATCTCCTTGCCCAGGATTGCCTCCTCGAATTTGGGAAGCAGCATGCCTGTCCCGAAGATGAATTCGAGTGGCTGTCCCGGGCGCGACTGGTCTGCGATTTGTCCGTCGACAGTGAGCTTGTAGTCCACGCCGACCATTTTGTTCTGTTCTACTTTCATTGTAATCTGATTAGGATTTATTGCATGTAATTGATTGGCAAAGATAGAAATTAAGTTCCGGATTTGCAATTACTGCGGAATTTATCTGGTTTTATGGAAGCTTATCTTCCTATTATGCTAAAATCGTGCAAAAAAATTTATTTTCCGCTTCCGTTGCTCTCGGCCCGTTTCGTCGGGACTGCGCGGGTGAAATGCCGGGGCCGGATACGTGCCGCGATGCTTACGGCGCCGGCCGGGCCGGCGGGGCTGTTTTTCGCGGGGGCCTTGGCCCGAGCCTGCGCGTTTGCGTCTTCCCTATCGCCGGTTTTGCGGATGCGGGCTGTCGGAAAAATCCCCGGAATACAAACGGATTCCGGGGATCATTATTGTATGGCTTGCGGTGCCGGCGGGCGGTCGTGCCCGTGTTTTCGGTACGTAGTAGCCGGTTCGGGAGAGCCTATTCGCAGTTGCGGCAGCAGAGGTTGCGGTCGCCGTAGCCGTTGTCGATCTTGGTTACGTAGGGGAAGAACTTGGCTTCGCGCACCCATGCGAGCGGGAATGCCGCCTCGGCGCGGGTGTAGGGATGCGTCCATTCGCCGGCGATCTCGACGGCGGTGTGCGGCGCGTTGGCGACCACGTTGTCGGCCTGTCCCGCGGCGGCTTCGCACTCGCGCTTGATGCTCACCAGCGCTTCGATGAAGCGATCCATCTCGGCCTTCGGTTCCGATTCGGTCGGTTCGACCATCAGCGTCTCGTGCACGGGGAACGAGAGCGTCGGGGCATGGAACCCGTAGTCCATCAGGCGGTGGGCGATGTCGCCGCAGTCGACGCCGTAGTCCTTCTTGAAAGAGGTCAGGTCGAGGATCATCTCGTGTCCCACGCGGCCGGTCTCGCCCGAATAATAGGTGCGGTATTCCGGTGCCAGCGCCGAGGACATGTAGTTGGCATTGACGATCGCCATTTCGGTGGCGCGGCGCAGCCCGTTTCCACCCAGCATCTTGATATAACCGTAGGTTATGGGCAGCAGCATGGCGGAGCCCCAAGGGGCCGACGCCACGGCCGTGATACCCTCGTCGCCGCCCGTCGGCATAACCGGATGCGAGGGAAGGAACGCCCTAAGGTGCTCGGCGACGCAGATCGGGCCCACGCCCGGGCCGCCGCCCCCGTGGGGCATGGCGAAGGTCTTGTGCAGGTTGAGGTGGCAGACGTCGGCGCCGATGTAGCCGGGGTTGGTCAGCCCCACCTGTGCGTTCATGTTGGCGCCGTCCATGTAGACCTGTCCGCCTGCGTCGTGCACGGCGTCCACGATCTCGCGGATGCGGCTCTCGAACACGCCGTGCGTCGAGGGGTAGGTGACCATCAGCCCGCACAGCTCCGAACTGTATTCCCCGGCCTTGGCCTTGAGGTCTTCGACGTCGATGTTGCCCTTGTCGTCACAGGCCACCGTGACGATCTTCATGCCGGCCATGGCGGCCGACGCGGGGTTGGTGCCGTGCGCCGAGGCCGGGATCAGCACCACGTTGCGGTAGCCCTGTCCGCGGCTCTGGTGGTAGGCGCGGATTACCATCAGTCCGGCGTATTCGCCCGCAGCGCCCGAATTGGGTTGCAGGGAGCAGGCCGCGAAGCCCGTGATCGTCGCCAGATCGTTTTCCAACTCCGTGATTAACTGCATGTAACCTTCGGCCTGGTCGGCCGGGGCGAAGGGGTGCATCATCTGGAAGCCCGCCAGCGAGAGCGGCTGCATGAGCGCCGCGGCGTTGAGCTTCATGGTGCACGAACCTAAAGAGATCATCGAATTGGCGAGCGAGATGTCCCTCAGTTCGAGCTTCTTGATGTAGCGCATCAGGTCGCTTTCCGAGCGGTAGGTGTTGAAGACCGCCTCCGAGAGGTAGGCCGTGCGGCGGCGCAGGGCGGCCGGCACGCGGCTTTCGGTGACGGGCTTTATGGCCTTGGCTTTCCTGCCTTTGGCGGCGGCGAAGATGCGTATTACCTCGGCGACCTCTTCGGGGGTGGTCACCTCGTCGAACGACATGCGCACGGAGCCTTCGGTGGGGTAGTAGAAGTTGATGCCGCTTTCGAGTGCCAGCGACTGCACGACGGCGGCTTCGGCCGAGACTTCGAGCGTGTCGAAGAAGTCTGCGGCGGCGAGTTTGTAATCCATCGCCTGGAGTGCGTCGGCGACCGTTGCGGCGGCCAGGTGGGCCGTGTCGGCGGCGCGTTTCAGCCCCTCGGGGCCGTTGTAGACGCAGTAGAAGCCTGCCATCGAGGCCATCAGCGCCGAGGCGGTGCAGATGTTCGACGTGGCGCGTTCGCGCTTGATATGCTGTTCGCGCATCTGGAGCGCCATGCGCAGCGCCTTGTTGCCGAGGCGGTCGACCGAGACGCCGATGATGCGGCCGGGCATGTTGCGCTTGTAGGCCTCGCGCGTGGCCATGTAGCCTGCGCCGGGGCCGCCGAAGCCCATCGGGGTGCCCAGGCGTTGCGTCGAGCCGACGGCGATGTCGGCACCCCACTCGCCGGGGGATTTGAGCAGCGCCAGCGAAAGCAGGTCGGCGGCAGCCGTGACCAGCACGCCCTTGGCATGTGCCGCGGCCGTGAAGTCCGTATAGTCGCGTACGGCGCCGTTGGCGGCCGGGTACTGGACGATGGCGCCGAACTCCTTGCCCGTGAAGCTGTATTCGTCGTATTCGTCGATGATCAGTTCGATGCCGAACGGTTCGCTGCGCGTGAGCAGCACGTCGAGCGTCTGCGGGAAAATGTTGCGGTCGACGAAGAGCTGGTTGCGACCTTCCCTGACCGCTTCGCGCGGGCGCAGCGCGAACATCATCAGCATGGCTTCGGCGGCGGCCGTGCCCTCGTCCAGGAGCGAGCAGTTGCCGATCTCCATGCCCGTGAGCGAGATCACGGCGGTCTGGAAGTTCAGCAGCGCCTCGAGGCGGCCCTGCGAGATCTCGGCCTGGTAGGGCGTGTAGGAGGTGTACCAGGCGGGGTTCTCGAAGACGTTGCGCACGATGGCGGCCGGGACGGCACAGGGGTAGTAGCCCATGCCGATGAACGATCTGAGGCAACGGTTGCGGTCGGCCAGCGAGCGGATGTGGGCGGCGAATTCGTATTCGCTCATCCCTTCGGCCGGCAGTGCGAGCGGCTTCTTGAGCCGGATGGACTGGGGAATGACCTGCGAGATCAGTTCGTCGACCGACTTTGCGCCGATCACTTCGAGCATGGCTTTGAGGTCTTTTTCGTTGCTGACGCCGATGTGGCGTTCGGAAAACTTGTCGAACATAGTTATCATCAATTGGTTATTGTCGTCGGATGCGCCGGGCGGCGCGTAATTCCCATGCAAAAATACTATTTTTACGAAGACCGCAAGCGCCTGCCGGGCTTATATTTTCCGCCGCAGGCCGCATGCGGCGCCGCATCCTGCCGGGCGGTGTCCCGGCATCGGCGGGGTGCGGGGCGGGGAGCCCGGCGGGGCTTTCCGGGGTCAGTACTTGAAACTGCTGCCGCCGATGAATTCCCGGATGATCGACGTGGGCGGGATCTCATCGGGCGGGATGGGGGTGAAGTTTTTCAGGAACTTCAGCATGCGCCGCGCCTCGTCGTACTCGGGTACCGTGTCGGGAACCTCGCGGAGGATCTTTTCGGCATAGGGGCGCAACACCGAGATTTCGTAGAAAAGCGACGAGTTGAGCATGACGTCGGCGTTTTCCTGGTAGGGGAAGATGTGTTTCTCCTCGCCGCGGCGGACGGAGCCCCAGCGCGAAAGCGTCGCCACGGCATCGGCGCCGCGTTGCGTATAGTCGCGCGTGAGGCGGCGCAGCAGGCGGTTGTCGGTCGTAGCGATGCGCGAGAGGTTGTCCATCGCCACCGACGTGAAGCATGAGATGTAGATGCGGAATTTCTGCGCTTCGGGGACGCTCGGGGTGAGGCGCGGGTTGAGCCCGTGGATGCCCTCGACGATCAGGATCGAACGCTCGTCGAGCGTCAGCGGGTTGTTGTGCCACGTGCGGCGGCCCGTGATGAAGTCGTAGCGCGGGATGTCGACGCTTTCGCCGCGCATCAGGCGGCAGAGGTGGTCGTTGAACAGGTCGAGGTCGATGGCTTCGAGTGCCTCGTAGTCGTAATCGCCGTCGGCGTCGCGCGGGGTCTTTTCGCGGTCGACGAAATAGTCGTCGAGCGAGATCAGCACCGGCTGCAGCCCCAGTACGCCGAGCTGGATGCCCAGCCGTTTGGCCGAGGTGGTCTTGCCGCTCGACGAGGGGCCCGAGATGAGCACCATGCGCACGCCGCGCGAGATGTTGGCGTCGTAGATCGTGTCGGCGACCCACGCGAACTTGCGTTCGTGGAATGCCTCGGCCAGTTTGATCATCCCGCCCGCGTCGCCCGCGAGCACCTTGGAGTTGACGGCGCCCACGGTGGGCACGCCCATGATCCGCACCCAGGACTGGTATTCCTGGAAGATACCGAACATCTTTTCCTGTTCGACGTTGGTGTTGAGCCGGTCGGGCGCCGTGCGCAGCGGCAGGGCGAGGTAGAACCCGTTGTAGTAGGGTTCGATGCCGAACAGGTCGACGAACCCTGTCGAGGGCGCCAGCGCGCCGTAGAAATAACCGTCGGTGTCGCCGAGCGTATAGAGGTCGCTGTAAAGCCGCGGGCGGGTGTCCAGCAGGGCGATCTTGTCGGTGAGCCCCTGGGCCGCATAGCGGGCGCGGACTTCGCTCGTGAGGATCTTCATGCGGCAGATCGGCAGGTCTTGCGCCACCAGGTCGCGCATGCGCCCTTCGAGTGCCTCGGCCAGCCCGGGCGTGAATTCGTCGATGCCCTCGATCTCGCAGTAAAAGCCGTTCTGCCCCATCGAATGGCGGATATGGAGCGTCTTGCCCGGAAAGAGGTCGCGGGCGGCTTTCTGCAGGATGAACCACGACGTGCGCTGGTAGACGCGGATGCCGGCGAAGGAGGTGATGTCCACGAAACGGACGGTCACCGGGGTATATATTTTGTAATACAGTTCCTTGATGCGGTTGTTGACCAGGGCGGCAAGGAACGGGTAGGGCCCCGGTGCGACCCGCTTTGCGACCTCGGAAAGCGGGGTACCCATCGGCACCTCGACCGTGCCGCCGAGGTTTTCGCATATGATTTCGATGATATTTGTCATAAGATTTTCAGGCTTGAAAACATGTAAAGATATGAATAATTTATAACTTTGACAAACTAAAACCTGTGTTATGAAAGGAATACTGAGGATGGGGCTGGTCGCCGTTGCGGCGTTCGCCGCGGCCTGCGCACCCCGCGAAAGGACGCTCGTATTGCTGTCGACGAACGACATGCACGCAAAGATACAGAACTTCCCGCGGCTGGCGTCGGCCGTCGAGGCGTGCCGCGATACGGCCCGGCTGGTGGTGCTGGTCGATGCCGGCGACCGCTGGACGGGGAATGCCTATGTGGACATGGCGCCGACGCCCGGTATGCCGATGATCGCCCTGATGAACGAACTGGGGTTTGACGTGGCGACGCTGGGCAACCATGAATTCGACCACGGGCAGGCGTTCCTGGGGCGGATGATCGACAGCATGGACTTCGAGGTGGTCTGCGCCAACGTGGTGAGCGACACCTGCACCTTCCCGCAGTTGCCGCCCTACACGATCGTCGACCGGGACGGGTTCCGGATCGGGTTCGTCGGCGTGGTGACCAACTACGAGGGCCCGGGGCATCCGGCGGGCAATGAATCGAGTTTCGCGGGGCTGGAGTTTCCCGATCCGCAGGCGATGGCCCTGAAATATGCCGCGGAGCTGCGGCCCGAGTGCGACGTGCTGGTACTCGTGTCGCACATGGGCGACGACCGCGATGCGGAACTGCTCGCCAAGGGGCAGTCGCAGTACGACGTGGTGATCGGCGGGCATACGCACGAAGAGGTCGATACGCTCATCGGCGGCACGCTGCTGACGCAGACGGGCAAAGACCTGCGGAACATCGGCGTGACGACCGTACGGATGAAGGGGCATAAGGTGTCTGGGGTTGATTACCGGATCGTCCCGCTGGCCGATTACGAACCCGATATCCTCTACCAGAAGCAGGTCGAGGCTTACTATGCCGACCCGGGGCTGAACAAACCCGTCGGGCGGTTCGGCAATGCCGCCGACAAGTGGGGGCTTGCCAACTGGATGGCTGCGGCGGTAGCCGACGAGGCCGATGCCGACGTCGGTTTCTACCACATCGGCGGCGTGCGCCTCGATTCGATCCCCGCGGGCGGGGTGAGCGCGGCGAAGGTATACGGACTGGAGCCGTTCGGGACGCTGGTGGCCCGGATGGAGATGACGCCCGCCCAGATGCGCCGCATGATCGTGTCGAAGTACAACGACCCGGTGAACGCCAAGGAGGCGCACCGCATCGACCTGATTTCGACCACGCCCTATATGATCGTCACCGATGCGGCGGACAACGCCCTCGACGTGCAGTTCCCGAAGCTGCGCGAGGGGCGGAAGTACAAGGTCGCCGTGAGCGACTACATTTACCGGAATTACAAGGATATGGAATATACCGGCGGGGAAATCACCGTCGAGAAGGTGGCCGACATCCTGCTCGAAGGGCTCAGGGACGACAGCCCGCTGAAGATCGACAACACCCCGCGGCAGCGGGTGGTGCGCAAATAGGCGCCGCGGAAGCCGCCGGGCCTCGTCCGCGGAACGCAAATAACCGCCTGATTTTTTGCAGATTCGCAAAAAACCGTTACCTTTGTAGCCCTCACGTATGCGCATAAGGCGCGCGGTGGGGGGCTACAAGTTTAATTATTAATCATTTAACGAGCGATTGTATCGCAAAAAGAATTTCCATCATGGAAGAAACGAAAAATGTAGTCACGAACGAGAATTTCGACTGGAACGCGTATGAGAACGACCTGGGGGTCTATGACCATCCCAAGGAGGAGATCGCAGAGGCTTACGACAAGACGCTTTCGAACGTCAACGTCGGCGAGGTCGTGGAAGGTACCGTTACGGGCATTACCAAGCGCGAGGTTCTCGTGAACATCGGCTACAAGAGCGAGGGTGTCATTCCCGTTTCCGAGTTCCGCTACAACCCCGACCTGAAGGTCGGCGATAAGATCGAGGTCTATGTCGAGTCGGCCGAGGACAAGGGCGGACAGCTGGTTCTTTCGCACAAGAAGGCACGTCAGCTCAAATCGTGGGATCGTGTGAACGAGGCCCTCGAAAAGGACGAAATCATCAAGGGTTACATCAAGTGCCGCACCAAGGGCGGTATGATCGTCGACGTATTCGGCATCGAGGCGTTCCTGCCCGGTTCGCAGATCGACGTGAAGCCCATCCGCGACTACGATGTATACGTGGACAAGACCATGGAGTTCAAGGTGGTGAAAATCAACCAGGAGTTCCGCAACGTGGTCGTTTCGCACAAGGCGCTCATCGAGGCCGAACTCGAAGCGCAGAAGCAGGTTATCATGTCGAAACTCGAGAAGGGCCAGATCCTCGAGGGTACCGTCAAGAACATCACCTCGTACGGCGTATTCGTCGACCTGGGCGGTGTGGACGGCCTGATCCATATCACCGACCTCTCGTGGGGCCGCGTGAACCACCCCGAAGAGATCGTGGCGCTCGACCAGAAGATCCAGGTCGTCATCCTCGATTTCGACGACGCCAAGAAGCGTATCGCACTGGGCCTGAAGCAGCTCACCCCGCATCCGTGGGAGGCGCTCGACCAGAATCTCAAGGTCGGCGACAAGGTCAAGGGCCGCGTGGTCGTGATGGCCGACTACGGTGCATTCGTGGAGATCGCCCCCGGTGTTGAGGGACTGATCCACGTGTCGGAGATGTCGTGGAGCCAGCACCTGCGTTCGGCGCAGGAGTTCATGAAGGTCGGCGACGAAGTCGAGGCTGTCATCCTGACGCTCGACCGCGAGGAGCGCAAGATGTCGCTGGGCATCAAGCAGCTTACGCCCGATCCCTGGGAAAATATCGAAACCAAGTATCCCGTCGGCACGAAGTGCACGGCCAAGGTGCGCAACTTTACCAACTTCGGTATCTTCGTCGAGATCGAGGAGGGTATCGACGGCCTGATCCACATTTCCGACCTGAGCTGGACGAAGAAGGTAAAGCACCCCGGCGAATTCACGTCGGTGGGCGCTGATATCGACGTCGTGGTGCTCGAGATCGACAAGGAGAACCGCCGTCTGTCGCTGGGCCACAAGCAGCTCGAGGAGAACCCCTGGAACGAGTTTGAGAACCAGTTCTCGGTAGACAGCATCCACGAGGGTACGATCACCGAGATGACCGACAAGGGCGCAGTTGTCGCACTGGGCGAGAACGTGGAGGGCTTCTGCCCCGCACGCCAGCTCACCAAAGAGGACGGCACGACGCCGAAGGTGGGCGACAAGCTCGACTTCAAGGTGCTCGAGTTCTCGAAGGCTACCAAGCGTATCACCCTTTCGCACCTGCGTACGTACGAGGAGGCCAAGCGTGCCGAAGTGGCAGCCGAGAAGGCTGAGAAGCGTGCCGCCGCCGATGCTACGAAGTCGACCGTGAAGAAGATCAACGCTTCGGTCGAGAAGACGACGCTGGGCGACATCGCAGGTCTGGCCGCGCTGAAGAGCGCCATGGAGGCTGCCGAGGCGAAGAACGCCAAGAAAGCTGCCAAAGAAGAGAAGGCCGAGGAGTAATCCCCGCACGGAGGGACGGTGCAGCCGTCCGCCGATATATCGAAAGAACCGCAGGCGTTACGCCTGCGGTTCTTTTTTTGTGGGCGCGTTTGTGGGCGCAGGGGAAGGAGGGGCAGATGGTCGCGGTTGGGAAAAGGATTGCGGGGCGGGGTGCGGGTAGACCTGGGCGAAGGATAGGCCGGGAGCGGTGAAGGACTGCGGCGGGTTGAGGCGGAGGACAGGGCTTTTCGCCCCACTCCGGGAAAGTTTGCCGCCGATTTCTTGGACGCGTGGCGATAACTCCGTATATTTCGGGCCGAATCGTAAAATATAATCAGGAACTAAATATAATCATGAACGGATACCGCGCCTTATGAAAAAGCTGATATTATCCCTGTTTTCGCTGTTTTCGGTGTTTGCGGGTGTCCCGCACTGCCTGGGAAATCCTGCCCCCGAGGAGGTTCGGGCGTCGCAGCCCAACCGGGAGAGGCGGCACGGGGCTTACTCGAAGGATAACTGGACGGTGTATTACGAGGGCAGGAAGGTGAAGGGCGCTTCGGCATCGTCGTTCACGGATCTCGGCGGTGGGTACGGTAAGGACGACTGGACGGTGTTCTACCGCGGCCGGAAGGTGGAAGGGGCGTCGGCCTCGTCGTTCGAGAGCCTCGGGAACGGGATGGGGAAAGACAACTGGCATACCTACCACTACGGGGAGCGGTATGACGGGAGCGCGTTGTCGGGCGAAAGGCTGGGCGGCGGTTACTCGAAGGACAGCTGGACGGTGTATTACCGCGGCCGGAAGGTGGACGGGGCGTCGGCGATGACCTTCGAGAGCCTCGGGAACGGATACGGAAAGGATGCCTGGAAGGTATTTTACAGGGGCGGAGCGGTGAAGGGCGCCTCGGCACAGACGTTCGAAGAACTCGGGGAAGGATACGGGAAAGACGCATGGAAAGTCTATTACCGGGGGAAAGAGCTGCCGGGAGCGTCGCCCGGTTCGTTCGAGGTGCCGCGCGACAGCTGGTGAGAAATGGCCGCCACCGCTATAACGGCAGTGCCCTTCCGAACGGAAAGGCACTGTTTTTGTTTCCCGCAGGGTAAACCCCGAGACGGAATGAGCAGATTCAAGCCCCACATCGCCCTGCTGATATGCAATATCGTATGGGCCATGGATTACCCGTTTTACAACATCGTATTGCCGCACTATGTCCATCCGATGGCCATGGTGGCGGGGTCGCTGGTCGTCACGGCGCTTTTTTCGCTCGTGCCGCTGCTGTGGCAGAAGGCGGAACGGGTCGCGCGCGCCGACATCCGCAAGCTGATCGGCGCCGCGCTGCTGATCGGCGTGCTGCGCAAGGTATTCATCATGTACGGGCTTTCGATGACTTCGCCCATCGACGGCTCGATCATCGACACCATCGTCCCGCTGCTGGTGCTGCTGCTCTCCGTATTGCTGGGCATGGATCGCTTCACGAAGCTCAAGGTCGCGGGGCTGGTGCTCGGCATGGCGGGCGCTGTGGCGGTGGTGCTGACGGGCGCCTCGTCGTCGCACCAGCATTCGCATGTCTGGGGCAACGTGATGATCATGCTGTGCGCCTGCGCCACGGCGCTGTACATGGTGTGGTTCAAAACTTTGGTTGCCAGGTACCGCATCACCACCGTGCTGCGCTGGGTATACTGCGTGGCGGCCGTCATTGCGCTTCCGTTCGGCCTGAAGGAGATCGTCCATACCGACTATGCCGCCATAGCCGGCCATGCGCTTTTCCCGACGCTCTTCGTGCTGACGGTGCCGACCTACCTGCCGAACCTGATGCTGAATTATGCGCTCAAGAGTGTGCCGGCCACGGTGTCGAGCATCTATACCTACCTGCAGCCCGTGCTGGCGATCGCCATTTCGGTCGGGATGGGGCTGGACAAGCTGCATGCCGATACGGTGGTCTTCGCGCTGGTGATCTTCGTCGGCGTGGCGCTCGTGCTGCGTTCCTACTCCGTGCCGCCGCGCCATCCCGATCCGCCGGCCGCGCCGCCGCACTGACCCGGGCGGGGAATCCGGCGGGATCGAACAGTCCGGAATGCGGGTTGGCAGGACACGCGGCGTGCCCGTCTCCGAATTCGGGGGAAACGAATATCGGGACGGAGTATTGCCTGAATGCAAAAAGGAGAGCCTTTGGCTCTCCTTTTTTATGGTGCGATGAGTTGCAGGGCGGAACCCTTGCAGCCTCCTGCGGATTATTCTGCGGCGGTAACCGAGAATTTGATGACGGCCTTGACCTCCTTGTGGAGTTTGGCGGTCGCTTCGTACTCGCCGACGGTCTTGATGCCCTCTACGGCGATCAGCTTGCGGTCGAGTTCGATGCCTTTGGCAGCCAGGGCCTCGGCCAGGTCGGTGGCGGTAACCGTACCGAAGAGCTTGCCCTCCTCGGCCTTCACGGCCAGCGTGAGCGGCAGGTTGGCGATGGTCTCGGCGAGTGCCTGTGCGTCGGCAAGGATCTTGGCGTCCTTGTGGGCGCGCTGGCGGAGGTTCTCGGCGAGCACCTTCTTGGCGGATGCGGTGGCAGCCTTTGCGTAACCCTGGGGAATCAGGTAGTTGTTCGCATAACCGGGCTTTACGGTCACGATGTCGTTGGCGTAGCCCAGGTTTTCCATATCTTTGATCAGAATAACTTCCATTGTCTCTTCCTCCTTTAATTATTTCATGCAATCGGTTACGAAGGGCAGGATGGCCAGGTGGCGCGCACGCTTCACGGCCTGTGCCACCTTCTTCTGGAACTTCTGCGAAGTACCCGTCAGGCGGCGGGGAAGGATCTTACCCTGCTCGTTGAGGAATTTCTTGAGGAACTCCCCGTCCTTGTAATCCACGTATTTGATGCCGAGCTTCTTGAAGCGGCAGTATTTCTTTTTCTTGACGTCGACCGATACCGGGTTGAGGTAACGGATTTCAGACTGTACCTTGTTCTCCTGTGCCATGGTTTACTCCTCCTGTTTGTTAGAAAGTTTTGCACGACGCTTCTCCGAGTATTCCACGGCGAACTTGTCCTGCTTGAAAGTAAGGAAACGGATGATGCGCTCATCGCGGCGGTACTGCGTTTCGAGCGTGCCTATGAGCGAGCCCTCGCCCGTGAACTCGACCAGGAAGTAAAAACCGGTGGTCTTCTTCTGAATAGGGTAGGCGAGCTTGCGAAGGCCCCACGACTCCTTGTTCACAATCTGACCGCCGTTCTCGGTGATGACACCCTGGAATTTGTCAGCGACCTCCTGCACCTGTGCATCGGACAGAACCGGCGTGACAATGAAAACGGTTTCGTAATTGTTCATAATACGTATTAAAATTAGTTAATTGCCCCTCAATGGGGTTGCAAATATACGGATTATTTGTAAAATAGCAAAACCGCGCACCTTTTTTTCGGTTTTATCGCCGTATCTTCGAGCCGGTTCCGTTGCCGGGGTGCCGGACGGAGCAGTCCGGGGTGTACGGACGGCGGTCGCCCGGGCGGGGAAAGTGCCGGTGCGTGCCTGCCGCCGGAGGCCGGGGGTTCTGCGACAGCCCGTGCCGCGGGCAGGGGCGGGATGTGGATCCGATACCCCTGCGGCAGGGCGGGAAAGGGGACAAAAATAAAGTCCGGAACAGGATTTGCCCGGACTTCGGCGGTCGGCTGCCGGTGCCTATTGCAACTGGTCGATCACGTCGGTGATGCGCGAGAAGACCTCTTCCATCGAACCCGTGCCGTTGACCGAGGCGTATTTGCCCTGGGCGGCATAGTAGTCCGAGACGACGGCGGTCTGCTGGCGGTAGACGTCGAGGCGGCCGCGGATCACCTCCTCGGAGGCGTCGTCGGCGCGTCCCGAATCCTTGCCGCGGAGCAGGATGCGCCGGACGAGTTCCTCTTCGGGGACGTGGATGTCGACCATGATGTCGACCTTGAGCCCGTGCCGGGCAAGGAGCTTGTCGAACTCCTCGGCCTGTACCGTGGTGCGGGGGAAGCCGTCGAAGATACAGCCCTTGGCATGTTTGTGCTGGGCGACATAGTTGGCGACCATGCCGATGACGATTTCGTCGGGGGCCAGTTTGCCAGCCTCGATGTAAGATTCCATGCTGCGTCCGAGTTCCGTGCCGCGGCGGATCTCGTCGCGGATAACCTCGCCCGTCGAGACATGCTCGATGCCGTAGTGTGCTTTGAGCCGTTGTGCCTGCGTGCCTTTGCCGCAGCCCGGCGCACCGAATAAGACGATGTTTATCATATGTAGAAGCCGAATTTGGGATTTACCGGACAAAAATACGCTAAATTTTTGGGAAAGAGTAAAGAATCCGTAATTTTGTAAAAAAATTTATAATATGGAAAAGAAACGACGCACCGAAATCGCCGAGCTGGGTGAATTCGGCCTGATAGACCTGTTGACCAGAGGGTTCGACCCGGCGGACGCTTCGACGCTCCGCGCCGCGGGCGACGATGCGGCGGTCGTCATGCCGCCGTCGGGCGAGGCGGTGCTCTGTTCGACGGACGCACTGCTGGAGGGCATAGACTTCGACCTGACCTATTTCCCCCTCCGGCACCTGGGATACAAGGCCGTGACGGTGGCCGCAAGCGATATCCTGGCGATGAACGCACTGCCCTCGCAACTGATGGTGTCGCTCGGTGTGTCGTCCAAGCTGTCGGTGGAGGCGTTGCAGGAGCTGTACGAGGGAATTGCCTTCGCATGCAGGGAGCAGGGGATCGACCTCGTGGGGGGCGATACGAAGGCTTCGATGACCGGACTGGTGCTGGGCCTCACGGCGCTGGGACATGCCCCGAAGGAGAAGGTCGTGTCGCGCGGCGGCGCACAGCAGAACGACCTGATCTGTATTTCGGGCAACCTCGGTGCGGCGTACATGGGGCTGCGGCTGCTGGAGCGTGAGAAGCGGGTGCTTGCCGACGTGAAAGACCCCGAACCGAAGTTCGCAGGGTACGAATACCTGCTGGAGAAGTATCTCAAGCCGCGTCTGCGAAAGGACATCGTGGAGGCATTGGCCGAGGAGGGCATCGTACCGACGTCGATGATCGATCTTTCGGACGGGCTTTCCAGCGACCTGATGCAGATTTGCAAGGCGTCGAAATGCGGGGCCCGCATATACCTCGACCGGATTCCTATCGCAAGGCAGACCTATGCCTTGGCCGAAGAGATGAATGCCGACCCGGTCGTGGCGGCGCTCAACGGCGGTGAAGACCACGAATTGCTGTTCACGGTGCCGCTGGCGTTGCAGGAGCAGGTGATGCGCATGGGGTGCGTCGATGTCATCGGCCATATAACGCCCGAGTCGACGGGGGTATACCTGGTGACGCCCGACGGCGCGGATATCCGCCTCAAGGCCCAAGGCTTTCCCGAAAAGGAGTGATTCCGGGGACGGATCCGGGTTTTCCGGGAAGGGTAGTGCCGCGCGGGGATGCCCCGGCGGAGAAAAACGGAAGCCGTCCGCAGCGATGCGGGCGGCTTTGTCGTACAGGCGGTATGCCGGAGCGTATGTATGCGCTATGTCCGGGGCGGGACGGTGGCTGATACCGTTGTTTTGCGCAGGGGAATAAAAAAGCTGCCACAGGGGCAGCTTCTGGCTTTGCATCCGGCCGGGGTTTAGAGTGCGTTCACGTGCAGCTGGAGGGCGCTCTTCAGGTTTGCGGCCTTGTTCTTGTGCACGATATTGTGCTTGGCGAGCTTGTCCAGCATGGTGGTTACCTTGGGAAGCAGGGCTTCGGCGGCACTCTTCTCCGAGGTGTTGCGCAGTGCTTTTACGGCATTACGTGCTGTCTTGTGGTACAGACGGTTGTGGGCACGTTTGGCCGTGGTCTGGCGAATGCGTTTTTTCGATGACTTATGGTTTGCCATAATTCTGTGTTTTTTATTTTTTACTTTTTCAGTTGCTAAATCGGTTCCAGCCGTAGCTGTGTGCGGATAGGCCTGAAGCCCGCTCCTTGAAAAGTATTCACCCGTAGAGGTCTGCCGTTTTTGCTGTCCCGGTTGCCGGTCGGGAGCCCCCCCCCGGTTTCGTGCCGCTCCGCAGCCCTCCTCGTTCGTAGCCCATAGGAGAGTCGAACTCCTCTTTCAAGAATGAAAATCTTGCGTCCTA